>NZ_JBIQHY010000003.1:152889-158448 GCF_044508335.1 Actinomadura sp. | reverse complement strand
CGCGGCGGGGAAGGTTCTTCCGGGGCCTTTCTTCCAGGTGCGCGGGGGCGTGGGGCATGAGTGGGCTTTCGGCGGTGCCGGCCACGGTCGTGAGGGGCGGGGACAAGCGGTATCCGGCGCTCAGCCGGGGGTTCAACCAGCGGTGGGTCGCCGCGCCGGAGTACGTGCGGCTCGTGCGGACGCCCGAAGAGGCCAGGGCGGCGCTCGCGGAGGCGGTCGGCGAGGAGCCGGCGGACCCCGCGCGGACGCGGATCACGGTTCGGTCCGGCGGGCACTGCTACGAGGACTTCGTGTGCGGTGAGGACGTGCGGGTGATCCTGGACGTCAGCCCGATGTGCGGGGTGTCCTACGACGAGTCCATGAAGGCGTACTGCGTCGAGGCCGGGGCGACGAACTGGCATGTGTACGGCCGGCTGTATCCGGTCAGCGGGAAGGCGCTGCCCGGCGGGGCGTGCTTCTCGGTGGGGCTCGGCGGGCACGTCCCGGCGGGCGGGTTCGGGCTGCTGTCGCGGCAGCACGGGCTGACCGTCGACTACCTCTACGCGGTCGAGGTGGCGGTGGCCGACGAGGACGGGAACGTCAGGCTGGTGGTGGCCCGGCGCGACGACCGGGACTCCGAGCTGTGCGGGCTGTGGTGGGCCCATACCGGGGGCGGGGGAGGGAACTTCGGGCTGGTCACCCGGTTCTGGTTCCGGGGGCTTCCGCAGCCGCCGGGACAAGTGCTCCTGGCGGCGTTGGCGTGGGACTGGAGCGACTTCACCAAGGACGAGTTCGCCGCGCTGGTGACCGCGTTCGGGGAGTACTTCCGCGACCATCAGAACCCGTCGACGGCGGCGGGGAAGCTGTTCGCGATGCTGAAGCTCAACCACGTGAGCAACGGGCAGATCGGGCTCCTGGCGCAGGTGGACGCGGACGACCCGGACGGCCCGCGGGCGATGGCGGAGTTCATCGCGGCCGTCGACGGGCGGATCGGGCCCGCCGCGACGAAGATGCGGTCGGTGATGGGGGAGCACTTCGTCCACCTCGACGTTCCGCGGGCGATGCCGTGGCTGACGGCGGCGCGGGCGCTCGGCTCCGGCGGCGGGAACCGCTGCGGCAAGTACAAGTCCGCCTATCTGCGGAAGCCGTTCACGGTCGAGCAGATCGATGCGATGTGGGCTTATCTCGGAAATGAGCAGTACACCGACTACGCCAATCGGCAGGCCCTCATTCAGGTCGACTCGTACGGCGGCGCCGTCAAGAGGCCGCCGCACCCGACCGCGGCGAGGCAGCGCGACTCCATTCTGAAAGTGCAGTACCAGGTCTACTGGGCGGAGCAGGACGGCGGGGAGGACGCGCACATCGCCTGGATACGCGACGCCTACAAGGCGACGTTCGCGGCGACCGGCGGTGTGCCCGTCGCGGGCGGCGAGACCACGGACGGCTGCTACATCGGCTATCCGGACGCCGATCTCGGTGATCGCCGCTGGAACGAGTCGGGTCAGTCGTGGGAGACGCTCTACTACAAGGACGCCTACGCGAAACTCCAGGAGGTCAAGCGCCGCTGGGACCCGTGCAACGTGTTCCGGCACGCCCAGTCGATCCGCCCCTGAGCAGGGCCGCGACGCCGGTCGCGGACGCCTTGTCTCACCTTTATTGCATTCGTTGCCAATACTTGCGGCTGTGACGCCCGGGACAGTAGTTTCTACCGGACGAGCAGAGCGTCGGGCCGGGGGCGGCCCGGGCGGCTGGGGAGTCCATGAAGAAGCGTACCGACAGGAAGATCGCCATTGCGGGCACCGCGGCGGCGGCCGTGGTGCTGCCCACCGTCATGGTCGGCCTCGCCCAGGCCGGCATCGGCGTGCCGACCGGCAAGTCGGAGGCGTCCGGCAACTCCCAGGCGATCCCCTCGTTCGGACCGGCGACGCAGCCGTCGGCGCCCGCGGGCTCCGCGTCCCCCAGCGGGTCGCCCAAGCCGGCGAAGCTGCCGAGCGTCCCGCTCGGGACCAACCCGTTCAAGACGGGCGGCGGTTCGCCGAGCCCCGGCAACCCCGACACCGACAGCGGCAGCCACGGCAAGAAGCCGCACATGCCGCCGGGCACGACGTCCAGCAAGTACGCCAAGGCCCCGGACGGCGCCGCGATCACCGGCGTGAAGAAGGTCAACTCGCGCATCTTCGACGTGACGATCGCCTCGCCCGCGCTCGGCGCGGCCGTGAAGACCCGGGTGATGATCCCCAAGGGCTGGAAGTCCAAGACCACCAAGACGTGGCCGGTCGTGTACGCCTACCACGGCGGCAACAACAACTACACGTCCTGGACGAAGGACTCCGACATCGAGCAGGTCATCGGCCCGTACAACGCGATGGTCGTGATGCCCGAGGGCGGCTGGAACGGCTCGTACACCAACTGGTGGAACGGCGGCAAGGGCGGCATCCCCAAGTGGGAGACCTTCCACATCGACGAGGTCATCCCGCTGATGGAGCGCAACTTCCACGCCGGGTCGGTGCGCGCCGCGATCGGCCTGTCGTCCGGCGGGCAGGGCGCCATCACCTACGCCGAACGGCACCCCACCACGTTCAAGTACGCCGCGTCCTACAGCGGCGCCCTGAACATCACCGCGCCGGGCATGCCCGTCATCCTGACGTCCATGAACCGGCAGGCGGGCACGGCCATCTGGGGCGACCCGATCACCGCGCGGGCGAACTGGCGCGCGCACGACGCCACCGTCAACGTCGCCAAGCTGAAGGGCATCGGCGTCTACGTCTCGTCCGGCAACGGCGAGCCCGGCCCCTTCGACAACCCCGACACCCCGCCGCTGGACGCGGGGCGGATCGGCGAGCAGCTCGCCGGGACGATGAACGAGAACTTCGTCGCCGCCGCGAAGCAGGCCGGCATCCCGGTCACCGCGCACCTGTACGGGCCCGGCATGCACAACTGGAAGTACTGGAAGCGGGAGCTGGCCGCGAGCTGGCCGAAGATCGCCGCCACGATCGGCGCCGGCAAGTCCTGACCGGGCCGCCGGCCCGGTTCGCCGCCGAGGAGGACGGCGGGCGGTGGCCGCGCACGGCCTGTTCCTGCACAGCCCGGCCCGGCCCGGGGCGCGCCGGGTAGCGTGGCCGGGGTGAAGGGGTTCGCGCGGCGCGAGTTCCAGCTCGTGCTGCTCCGCCGCATGGCCGACTACCAGCCGGGCCTCGTCGAGGACGCGATGCGCGCGCTCGGCGCGTCCCGCACCGAGATGCGGGAGGTCAACGCGCGCTGGCAGCGCATCCTGCGGTCCCGGGCGTTCCCGCGCGGCCGCCGCCGCTACGAGGCCGTCCTCGGCCCGCCCGCCGGCGCCGCCGGCCGGCGGATCGGCGACGTCGCGTGCGAGACCGCGTGGTGGCCGCCGCTGCCGCTGTGGCCCGGCCTCCGCTTCGAGATCATGATGGCGCCGGACGGCTCGGTCGTGCAGGAGTGGCTCGTCCGCGACGACGGCGTCCCCGTGCCGGAGCTGACGACCGCCGACGACCTCGTCCCCTGGTCGTGCGTGGTGGGCGACGTCGACGCGCGGTTCGGCGCGGTGGCCCACCAGGACGGCGACGCGCCGAGCCGCTGGCACGCGACGATCACGATGCCCGACGGCGGCGCCTACGTCGCGCATTTCGTCTGGGGCCTCCTCCAGACGGTCGTGAGCACCTGAACGCCGCGCCGCGAAAACGGTACGGCTTGCCGAATATTGGGCTCACTTTGGCACGTCTGCTTGCGGGCTGCGTCATGGAGATTGCGCACCCGTCCCTAGCGTGAGGCTCATGGACGCAGTGAACGGACGGCGCGGCGAAAGTCCGGCGGGGGGCAAGGCAAAGGGCTATGTCCTCGGAACACCCTTTTGGGTGGAAATTGCCAGCCCGGACGTCGAGGTGTCGCGCCGCTTCTACGGCGACCTGTTCGGCTGGTATTCCTACACGCTGGCCACCGACGGCTACGGCGACTACGTGGTCTTCACCCTCCGCGACATCAACGGCCCGGGGGTCGCCGGCATGCAGCGGCTGACCGACGACACGCAGCCGCCGTCCTGGTCGTGCTACTTCTACACGGGCGACCTCACGGCCACGCTGGACGCCGTCCAGGCCGCGGGCGGGCAGCCGCTGATGGAGCCCGCCACCATCGCCCACATCGGGCGCGCGGCGCTGTGCGCGGACACCCAGGGCGCCGAGTTCGCACTGTGGGAGCCGCACGACCCGGAGCTGACGCCCGACGCCGCCGTGCCGGAGTCGATGTGCTGGGTGGAGCTGGCCTGCCGGGACGTCGAGGAGGCCCGCCGCTTCTACGGCGCCGTGTTCGGCTGGAAGGCCGTCGACCGCGACTACTACGGCACCGTCTACACCGACTGGGAGGTGGACGGCTGGCCGGTGGCGGGCATGGTGGCGATGGACGAGCGCTGGCCGCCCGGCTACCCGGCCCACTGGATCCCGTACTTCTGGGTGTCCGACTGCGACGGCTCCGCCGCGCGCGCGGTCGAGCTGGGCGCGCGGACCCGCGTCCCGCCGAGCGACATGGAGAACGGCCGCTTCTCGGTCCTGACGGACCCGACCGGCGCCCGCTTCGCCGTCCTCGCGCCGAGCCGGGAGGCCGCGAGGAGGTTCCATCCCCGCCGCTGACCCGGCCGGACGTACAGCTGTGGACCCGCCGACCTTTGGATGATCTTGATGATTCCCGACGACGGCGCAGATCGCGCCCGCCTCCCCAGTGCCGCCGGCATGCGAGCTGTCAGGGGCCGGCGATGCCCGAGGTGACCTCGTTCGCCCCCGGCTTCCCGACCTGGGCGGAGCTGGCCAGCCCGGACCCGGAGCGGTCGAAGGACTTCTACTGCGACCTGTTCGGCTGGTACTCCTACACGCTGACCTCGGACATGGGCGAGTACGAGATGTTCACCCTCGGCGGCGTCCAGGGGCCGGAGGTCGCCGGGATGCAGACCCTCGCGGACGACTCCCTGCCCTCCTCGTGGACGTGCTACTTCCGCACCGCCGACATGGCGGCCTCGCTCGACGCCGTCCGCCGGGCGGGCGGCCTGGTCCTGGTCGACTCGCTCGACGTGGCCGACCTCGGGCAGCTGTCCGTGTGCTCCGACCCGGAGGGCGCCGACTTCGCCCTCTGGTACCCGTACCACCTGCAGGGCGCGGGCGTCGTGGACGAGCCGGCCGCGATGTGCTGGGTGGAGCTGGCCTGCCGCGACATCGAGGGCGCCCGCCGCTTCTACGGCGAGGTCTTCGGCTGGAGGTCCGTGGAACGCGACTACCACCGTCCCGTCTACATCAACTGGAAGGTGGGCGACTGGTCCGTGGCGGGCATGGTCCCGATGGACGAGCACTGGCCGCCCGGCTACCCGGCCCACTGGATCCCCTACTTCTGGGTGTCCGACTGCGACGAGTCCGCCGCCGCGGCGGCCGAGCTGGGCGGGCGCGTGCACATCCCGCCGACCGACATCAAGCCGGGCCGCTTCTCCGTCATCACCGACCCGACCGACGCCCGCCTGGCCCTCCTCACCCCGGCCGTCGAGGACCGCGCCGCCGTCCGCGCCCGCCCCTGACCGCGCCCGCC
>NZ_JBIQHY010000003.1:4389-152789 GCF_044508335.1 Actinomadura sp. | reverse complement strand
CCCCGGCCGTCGAGGACCGCGCCGCCGTCCGCGCCCGCCCCTGACCGCGCCCGCCGCGGGGCCGCGCCCCGCGGACCGCCGTCAGGGGGCCGGGAGGTCGCGGTCGGGGGCGTAGAGGCGGCCGAGGAGCATCAGGACGAGCTCGTCGATGACCTCGTCGAGGGTGGCGTCGACCCAGCCGGCGCTCCAGTCGTGCAGGAGGCCGTTGATGCTGCCGATGAAGGCGGTCGCGGCGATCCGGTAGTCGCGGTCCGGGATCTCGCCGCGCTCGGCGGCGGCGGCCGCCTCGGAGCAGATGAAGTCGACCCAGCGGGCGCGGCGGGTGAGCCGCTGCCGGTCCATGCGGGGGCTGACCCCGACGATCTCGACGAACGCGATGCGGATGCGGGCCCGGTCGGCGGTGATGCTGGCGGCGTAGGCGCGGAAGAGGCGGGCGGTGCGCTCGGCCAGGTCGAGGCCCTGGACGGACGGGAGCGCGGCGACGACGTCGCGTTCGGCGGCGTCGTTGACCTCGAGGTGCAGTTCCGCGAGGAGGTCCTCCAGCGTCTTGAACTCCTCGTAGAACTGGCGGGTGGACAGGCCGGCCTTCTCGCTGAGCGCGGCGACCGTCGTGCCCCGGTAGCCGGGGCCGCGGCCGAACATCTCCAGCCCGGCGTCCAGGAACCTGCGGTGCCGCTCGGCGCGCCGCTCGGCCGCGGATCTGCCCCGGTACCTGCCGGTCGGCTGTGCGCGCCTGCCCGCCACCTCGCTCCTCCCCACGACCCGGACGGCATTTTCCCGCATCTGGGTCTTGTGCCGTACCCCACCCTGGATTACTGTCCAGTAACCAAGTCCGAACACGGCCGTTTTCAGACTGGAGACCCCACCCCCACTGGAGGACGCGATGCCTTCCCGAAGTCTCCGAAGACGAACCGCACTGCTCGGCTGCGCCGTCCTGGCGGCGACCGCGCTGTCCGGCGCCCTGCCCGCGCAGGCCCAGCCCGCCGAGACGGCCGCGCTGCGCGACGTGATGGCCGTCGGCAACGGCCAGGGCGGCACGGTCAGCTTCATCGACACCGCCACCTACCAGAACCTCGGCTCCATCAACGTCGTCCCCGACCTGCAGGAACGCCTGAACTCGATGACGGTCGTGGAGCGCATCGGCTACGAGGCCGTCAACGCCGCCCAGGGCTACCGCAAGCTCGTCGACGACATGGCCGTCTCACCGGACGGCAGGACGCTCTACATCTCGCGGGGCGCGCTGTCGGACGCGGTCGCGTTCGACATCGCCACGAAGCGGATGCTGTGGCGCCACAAGACCGAGGGCTTCAAGGCCGACCACGCGGCGCTGTCGGCGGACGGCCGGCAGTTCATCGTCTCGGCCACCACCGCGAGCAAGGCCGAGGTCATCGACACCGCGACCGGGCAGCTGCAGACCAGCTTCGCGACCGGCACCTACCCGCACGCCAACGACTACTCGCCGGACGGGACGATCCTCTACAACTCCAGCATCGGGATCACCTCGCTCCCCAAGATCCTCAACGCGCTCAAGGGGGCGCGGTCCGTCACGGCGGTGGACGCCAGGACGTTCAAGAGGCTGCGCACGTACAACTTCGAGTACGGGATCCGCCCCGCGGTGTTCACCCGCGACAACAAGACGATGTACGCGCAGCTGTCCTACCTCAACGGGTTCGTCGAGTACGACCTGGCGGCCGGGAAGATCACGCGGACGGTGAAGATGCCGTTCAGCGAGAAGGCCGCCAAGATGAAGCCGGACGACTACCCGCAGAACTCCGCGCACCACGGCATGGCGATGAACGCGGACGAGTCCAAGCTGTGCGTGGCCGGGACGATCGACGACTACGTGTCCATCGTCTCCCGCCCCGGCCTGACCACCGACGGGACCGTCACCTACGCCGCCGACGCCCTGCCGTACTGGACGCAGACCAGCCCGAACGGCCACGACTGCTTCGTCTCGCTCGCCGAGGACGACCAGGTCTCCGTGGTCGACTACCGCACCGCCAGGGAGGTCGCCCGCATCGACGTCGGCCGCTTCCCGCAGCGGGAGCGCGCCGCCAAGCTCACCCCCGAGGCCATCGCGTCCCTGGACCCGGCCAAGGGCTGACCCGCCCGCCGAACCGGCCCGGCCGACCGGCCGCCGCGGGGCCCGCCGCCACCCACATCCGGCGGCCCCCGCGGTGGCCTCCTGCTTTTCGCGGGGCGCCGGCGACTTGTCTCCAGAATTGTTGACAATTTGGGTGACAAGGTGGAGGGTACCGGCATGAGCACTTCCGCCTCTCCCAGCCCGCTGCTCGTCGTCAGCGCCCACGCGGGCGACTTCGTCTGGCGCGCCGGCGGCGCGATCGCGCTGGCGGCCTCGCGCGGCGACCGCGCCAAGGTGGTGTGCCTGAGCTACGGCGAGCGCGGCGAGTCCGCGCGCGCCTGGCGCGAGGGCAAGCGGCTGGAGGAGATCAAGAAGCTGCGGCGGGCCGAGGCCGAGGCCGCCGCGGCGGAGCTGGGCGCCGAGATCGAGTTCCTGGACGCCGGCGACTACCCCCTCGTCGAGTCGCAGGAGCTGGTCGACCGGCTCGTGCGGATCTACCGGGAGTTCGTGCCGGCCGTCGTCCTCACGCACACCCTCGCCGACCCGTACAACGGCGACCATCCGGCGGCGGCGCGGATGGCGCTGCAGGCCCGCGTGCTCGCGCAGGCGATCGGCTACGACGCGCCCGGGGAGCCGCTCGGCGCGCCGCCGGTGTTCCTCTTCGAGCCGCACCAGCCGGAGCAGTGCGACTTCAAGCCCGACGTGCTGCTGGACATCACGTCCGTGTTCGACAGGAAGCGCGCCGCGATGGAGTGCCTGCCCGCGCAGGTCCACATGTGGGACTACTACACCGAGCTGGCCAAGCGGCGCGGCGTGCAGCTGAAGCGCAACGCGGGACCGAACCTCGGGCTGCCGCACGACACGCGGGCCGAGGCGTTCGTCCGGCTGTACCCGCAGACCACGACGGAGCTGGCATGAGGACCGTCGTCGTCACGAACCCGCCGCGCGCGGACGCCGCCGCGGTCGACTCCCTCGCCCGGTACGGCGTCGCGACCGTCCACGAGGCCATGGGGCGCACCGGGTACCTCGGGCCGTCGATCCGGCCGGTGCACCTCGGGTCGCGCATCGCCGGGACGGCGGTCACCGTCCTGTCCTGGCCGGGCGACAACCTGATGATCCACGTCGCGGTCGAGCAGTGCCGCCCCGGCGACGTGCTGGTGGTGGCCACCACCTCGCCGTCCACCGACGGCATGTTCGGCGAGCTGTTCGCGACCGCCCTGCGGCACCGGGGCGTGCGCGGGCTCGTCATCGACGCCGGGGTGCGGGACGTCGCGGAACTGCACGCGATGGGCTTCCCGGTCTGGTCGGCGGCCGTCAGCGCGCAGGGCACGGTGAAGGCCACGCCCGGCGCGGTGAACGTGCCGGTCGCGATCGGCGGGCAGCTCATCCGGCCGGGCGACGTGATCCTCGCGGACGACGACGGGGTCGTGCGCGTCGAGCGGGAGTCCGCCGCCGCCGCGGTCGAGGCGGCGCAGGCCCGGGAGGAGAAGGAGGCCGCGACCCGCGCCGCGTTCCAGCGGGGCGAGCTCGGCCTCGACCGGTACGGGCTGCGCGAGCGGCTCCCGGAGCTGGGCATCGAGTACGTCGACTACGCCCGCTACGCCGAGCAGACCGGGCGCGGCTCATGACCGGGGTGCGCTGCATGCTCTTGCGCGGCGGGACGTCCAAGGGCGCGTACTTCCTCGCCGAGGACCTGCCCGCCGACCCGGCCGAACGCGACGACCTGCTGCTGCGGGCCATGGGCACCCCCGACCCCCGGCAGATCGACGGGATCGGCGGCGCGCACCCGCTGACCAGCAAGGTCGCGGTGGTGTCGCCGTCCGCCGACGGCGCGGCCGACGTCGACTACCTGTTCCTGCAGCTCGGCGTCGAGGAACCGACGGTCTCGGACCGGCAGAACTGCGGGAACCTGCTCGCCGGCGTCGGCCCGTTCGCCGTCGAGCGGGGGCTCGTGCCGGCGGGCGGGGACCGGACGAGCGTCCGCATCCGGATGCTGAACTCCGGCAGCGTGGCCACCGCGACGTTCCCGACACCCGGCGGGGCCGTGGACTACGACGGCGGCACCGCCATCTCCGGCGTGCCCGGGACGGCCGCGCGGATCGATCTGGACTTCGCGGGGACGGAGGGATCGTCCTGCGGGGCCCTGCTTCCCACCGGCCGTCCCCGCGACCTGATCGACGGCATCGAGGTCACCTGCGTCGACAACGGCATGCCGGTCGTGGTCGCCGCCGCGTCCGACCTCGGCGCCACCGGCTACGAGACCGACCTGTCCCGCCTGCGGGACCGGATCCAGTCGCTGCGGCTGGCGGCGGGCGAGCTGATGGGCCTCGGCGACGTCGCGGCCGCGCCGGTGCCGAAGACCACCCTCGTCGCGCCGCCCCGCGCCGGCGGCATGATCTGCACCCGCACGTTCATCCCGCTGCGCATGCACACCTCGATCGGCGTCCTCGGCGCCGTCAGCGTCGCCACCGCCCTGCTGCTCGACGGCGCCGTGGGCCGCGACCTCGCCGAGGTCCCGCCGCCGGGCGCGCCCATGGGCATCGAGCACCCGGCCGGCCGGCTCGACGTGGTGGTCGAGCTGGACGGCACGTCCGTCCGGCGGGCCAGCATCGTCCGGACGGCCCGCAAACTCTTCGACGGCACCGTCTTCCCCCGGAGTATCCGATGAGCATCAAGCACGAGATCGCCCACGTCGCGCACGTCGAGCTGCTGACGCCCGAGCCCGAGAAGAGCCTGTGGTTCTTCACCCGCGTCATGGGCCTCACCGAGGTCGGCGCCGAGGGCGACTCGGTGTACCTGCGGACGTGGGACGACTACGAGCACCACACGCTCAAGCTCACCGCGCACAGCACGTCCGGCATCCGGCGGACCGGGCTGCGCGCGTCCTCGCAGGAGGCCCTCGACCGGCGCGTCAAGGCGATCGAGGAGGCCGGGCTCGGCGTCGGCTGGCGGGACGGCGACCCCGGCCTCGGCCCCACCTACGTGTTCCGCGACCCCGACGGCCACGAGCTGGAGATCTACTGGGAGTCGGAGTGGTTCGAGGCGCCGCCGGAGCTGGCGCCGTCACTGAAGAACCAGGCGCAGGCGTACCCGGCGATGGGCGTGTGCGTCCGCCGCCTCGACCACGTCAACTTCCTGGCCGCCGAGGTGGTGCCGAGCACCGACTTCCTGCGGGACGTCCTCGGCGGGCACGCCACCGAGCAGATCCAGCTGGACGACGGCTCGATCGCCGCCCGCTGGATGACGTTCACCAACAAGTCCTACGACATCGTCTACACGCGGGACTGGACGGGCACCACCGGCCGCCTGCACCACATCGCCTTCGCCACCGACACCCGCGAGGACATCCTCCGCGCCGCCGACATCTTCCTGGACAACGACGTCTTCATCGAGACTGGCCCGCACAAGCACGCCATCCAGCAGACGTTCTTCCTCTACGTCTACGAGCCGGGCGGCAACCGCATCGAGCTGTGCAACCCGTGCGCCCGGCTCGTCCTCGCGCCGGACTGGAAGACGATCACCTGGACGGAGGCGGAGCGGGCCAAGGGCCAGGCGTGGGGCCTGAAGACGATCGAGTCGTTCCACACCCATGGCACCCCGCCGGTCGGCTAGACAGGCGCCGCAGCAGGTCGCGGCTGGCGGCGGCCATCGCCGGGGGGACGTCCAGCTCCTCCAGCATGGCCGCGGCCGCCTCCATCTCGGCGGCGCGGCGGACGGCGTGCCGGTAGGTGCCGCCGACGAGCCGGTCCACGGTGTGCTCGCCGGCCGCGGTCAGCTCCGCGACGATGTTCGCGCGGAGCCAGTCCTCGCAGCCGGCGGCCCGCGCGGCTTCGAGCGCCTCGACGACCGACCCGGCGAGCCCCTTGAAGAACACGCTGCGGAGCAGCTTGCGCTCGGCGGCGAGCCCGGCGGGGCCGTCCATCACCTCGACGTCGGCGCCGAGCGGGCCGAGGACGCCCGCGACGCCGGCGGCGCCGGCGCCGCTGGCCAGCAGCGGCGTGCGCAGCCCGCGCCCCGGCACCGGCGCCATGATCGCCACATCGGCGAACCGGACGCCGGCCTCCCGCGCGATGGCGTCGAGCTCCCGCTTGAGACCGGGCGAGCCGGTGTTGAGGTCGGCCCAGACCGCGCCGCCGCCGACCGCTCCGGCGCCCGCCCTGAGCGCCGCGGCGGCGTCGTGCGCGCTGTTGACGCTCAGCACGAGATCGGCCCCGGCCGCCGCCTCGGCCTCGCTGCCGCAGGCGACCATCCCGTCCGGCACGGCGACGGCGGGGTCGTAGCCGCGCACGACGGCGCCCGCCGCGACGAGGCCGCCCGCGATGGCGCCGCCCGCCTCACCCAGTCCCAGCACCGCGATCGCCGGCATGCCGTTCCCCTCCCGCGCGAGACCTCCCGCCGCGGCTACCCTAGATCAGCGACAAAAATGGCGACAATCCGGGAGTGCCGGTGACCGATGTGGCGAGCGGGATCCGCGAGGCGATCCTGAGCGGCCAGTTCGTCCCGAACCAGCGGCTGATCGAGGCGGACCTGTCCGAGCAGTTCGCCGCCAGCCGCGCCAGCGTCCGCGCGGCCCTCGCCGAACTGGCCAACGAGGGGCTCATCGAGCGCGTGCAGAACCGCGGCGCCCGGGTCCGCGCCGTGTCGCTCGCCGAGGCGGTCGAGATCTGCGAGGTCCGCATGGTGGTCGAGGGCCTGTGCGCGGCCAAGGCCGCCGAGCGGGCCACCGACGCCGACGCCGCCGGGCTGCGGGAGATCGGCGACGCGATGCGCGCCGCCGTCGACTCCGGCGACGTGCTCGGCTACTCCCGGCTGAACGAGCGCCTTCACCGCCGCGTCCGGGAGATCAGCGGGCAGCGGACGGCCGCGGGCGTCCTGGAGCGGCTGCGCGCGCAGAACGTCCGCCACCAGTTCCGGCTCGCCATGCACCCGGGCCGCCCGCAGGTCTCGCTGCCGCAGCACCTCGGCATCATCGAGGCGATCGCGGCCCGCGACCCGGACGCCGCCGAGCGGGCCGCCCGCGCCCACCTGCGCAGCGTCATCGAGACCCTCCCGGAGGTCGACCCGGGCGCCGCCTCCTGACCGGCGCCTCCCGGCGGAAAACCCTTCGCGCCCGCGCGGCGGCGGCGGTTACCGTCGCGCATGCCGCAGCGGGCGATCTTGCCCTGCGGCGGTCGTCATCGAGCGAAAAGGAGGATCCCGATGACAACCACCGCCCTTGCCCTCGCCAAGGTCCGCAACATCGGGATCATGGCGCACATCGACGCCGGCAAGACGACGACCGCCGAGCGGATCCTGTTCTTCACCGGCGTCTCCCACCGCATCGGCGAGGTGCACGACGGCGCCGCCGCGCTCGACTACATGAAGCAGGAACGCGACCGCGGCATCACGATCACCTCCGCCGCGACCACCTGCCTCAAGGTCACGGCCGACCGGCACCTCGGCCGGTTCACCTACGTCCGGGTCTACACCGGGCGCCTGGCGCCTGGCGCCACCGTGCTCAACAGCGCCAAGGGGCGGAAGGAGCGGATCGGCAAGATCTACCGCGTCCACGCGGACAAGCGGGTGGAGACCGGGTCGGCGGGCGCGGGCGACATCGTCGCCGTCACGGGCCTGAAGCGGACCGCCACCGGCGAGACGCTGTGCGACGCCGCGCACCCGGTCGTCCTGGAGTCCATGGACTTCCCGGCCCCGGTCATCGAGGCCGCGATCGAGCCGAAGTCCAGGGGCGACGCAGAGAGGCTGGGCGCGGCCGTCCACCGGCTGTCGGAGGAGGACCCGTCCTTCCAGGTCCGCGACGAGGACGGGCAGACCGTCATCGGCGGCATGGGCGAGCTTCATCTGGAGGTCCTCGCCGACCGCCTGAAGGAGGAGTTCCATGTCGAGGTCCGCAGCGGCATGACGTCCGGCCGGGGCGTCTTCACGATGCGGTTCGCGGCGTACGCCGAGGTTCCGCCCCGGGTCGCCGAGAAGATCATCGCGCGCTGAACCCCCGAGGCCGGGGCCGCACCGGGACGTGCGGCCCCGGTCAGCTCCAGATGGTCACGTAGACCGGGGGCCGGAAGCGGGACGGCGGGACGCCCGAACCGGGGGAGCGCATGATGTGCAGCGCCTCGGCGGTGGCCAGGAACCGGCGGAACGCGCCCGCGAGCGGCGGGCGCCGGTCCGGCGCCAGCGTGGTGGCGTGCCAGGTGATCTCCACCGGTGTGGCGGGCGTGCCGATGACGCGCAGCTCGCCGCGCTGCACGCGCGGCGCGACCAGGTGCGCGATCGCCACCGCGAGGCCGTCGCCGTCGGCCGCCGCAGCCCACGCCGCGGTCTGCGTGGGGTAGACGCGGACGCGGTCCTCCGGCACCTTCAGCCGGCGCAGCAGCCGGGACGTCTCGCTGGACGGGTCGGTCCCGGACGGGTCCACCAGCCATAGCGGGCGGGGGGCGGGCGCGGTGCCGACGGCGATGAGCCGGGCCCGGAAGACGGGCTCGCCGACCAGGCCGCCCTGGTCGTCGGCGAGGGGCGGGCCGAGGGCGATGTCGGCGAGGCGGTTGTGCAGCAGGACGGCCATCTCCCGTCCGGCCGCGACACCGGCGTCGCCCTCGACGCCGCGCGGGGAGCGGGCCGCGAACGCCTCCAGCAGCGGGGTCGCGACGAACTCGGCCAGGGCGGGGACGGCGACGACCCGCAGCGTCTCGGGCGCGCCGAGCGCGGCGCGGACCGCGCCCTCCGCCTCCGCGCCGAGCACCACCATCTGCGAGGCGATCGGCAGCAGCCGCGCGCCGCCTTCGGTGAGCGTCATCCCGCCGGGCCCGCGGACCAGCAGCGGGTCGCCCAGGTGCTGGCGCAGCGCGGTGAGCGCCTGGGAGACGGCGGGCTCGCTCACGTTCAGCGCCCGCGCGGCCTCCTTCACCGAGCCGAGCCGGGCGACGAGCACGAACGCGCCGAGCTGCGTCAGCGTCATACCGACCAGTCTGCGCGGTTTCGGGCCCCACGTTAAGGCTTCCCTTATTCGGCCGTTGTGGCCGCATGCGGGCGGGGTGAGAATCCGGCCACATCCACTCCGAGGGGGGCGCCGTGCAGGTTCCCGCTAATTTCGAGTACGCGAAGGCGACGACCGTCGAGGAGGCCCTCGCGCTGCTGGCGCGGCACGGCGACGAGGCCCGGGTGGTGGCCGGCGGCCACAGCCTCATCCCGATGATGAAGCTGCGGCTGGCCCAGCCCGAGGCGCTGATCGACATCAACGACGTGGACGAGCTGGCCCGCATCCGGATCGACGGCGACGAGCTGTGCGTGGGCGCCCTCGTCCGGCACGCGGAGCTGCTCGGCTCCGCCGTCGCTGGGGAGCACTTCCCGATCCTGCACGACGCGGAGCGGGTGATCGCGGACCCGGTGGTGCGCAACCGGGGGACGGTCGGGGGCTCGCTCTGCCAGGCCGACCCGTCCGAGGACCTGTCCGCGGCGTTCGGGGCGCTGCGCGCGTCGGCGGTGATCCGGGGGCCGGACGGGGAGCGGGTCGTGCCGCTGCGCGAGTTCCACACAGGTCCCTACGAGACGGTCATCGAGCCCGGCGAGCTGCTCACCGAGCTGCGCGTCCCGATCAGGCCCGGCGGGTCGAGCGCCTACGTGAAGGTCGAGCGGCGCGTCGGGGACTGGCCGCTCTGCGCCGCGGGCGCCGCGCTCTGGCTGGCGGACGGCCGCATCGCCGAGGCCGGGATCGGGCTGACGGCGGTGCGCGCCGAGCACTTCGTCGCCGCCGAGGCCGAGGACGTGCTGCGCGGCGCCGCCCCGTCCGAGGAGCTGTTCGCCGAGGCCGGGCGGGTCGCCGCCGAGCACTGCGACCCCGGCTCCGACCAGCGCGGCCCCGCCGACTACAAACGCCACCTCGCCGGTGAGCTGACCACCCGCGCGCTGCGCCGCGCCTACGAGAGGTGCCTGACGTGAACATCACCGTGACGGTCAACGGGCAGCCGTACACCCGCGACGTCGAGCCGAGGCTGCTGCTCGTCCACTTCCTGCGGGACGAACTGGACCTCACCGGGACGCACTGGGGCTGCGACACGTCCAACTGCGGCGCGTGCGTCGTCTGGCTGGACGACGTGCCGGTGAAGTCGTGCACGGTCCTGGCGGTGATGGCCGCCGGCAAGGAGGTCCGCACCGTGGAGGGCCTCGAACGGGACGGGGAGCTGGACCCCGTCCAGAAGGGCTTCACCGAGTGCCACGGCCTGCAGTGCGGGTTCTGCACGCCGGGGATGATGATGACGTCGCGGTGGCTCCTCGACCGCAACCCCGACCCGACCGAGGCGGAGATCCGCGAAGCGCTGTCGGGGCAGATCTGCCGGTGCACCGGCTACGAGAACATCGTCCGGTCCGTCCGCTGGGCGGCCGAGCACCCCGTTGAGGACGCGGCCGAGGAAGTGGCGCGATGAGCGAGAACGGGCAGGCCGGGAACGTCTCCGCGGGCAACGGCCACGCGGGCGACGGGCACGCGGGCAACGGGCACGGGTTCGGGCGGGTGCCGCGCAAGGAGGACGCCCGCTTCATCCGCGGCAAGGGCAACTACGTCGACGACCTCAAGCTGCCGGGGATGCTGTACGGGGCGGTGCTGCGCAGCCCGTACGCGCACGCCAGGCTCGTGTCGGTCGACACGGCGGCGGCCGAGGCGCACCCGCAGGTGCGGGCCGTGATCACGGGCGAGACGCTCGCGGGGCTGAACCTGGCGTGGATGCCGACCCTCTCCGGGGACGTCCAGGCCGTCCTCGCGACCGACAAGGTGCGGTTCCAGGGGCAGGAGGTCGCGTTCGTCGTCGCCGACTCGCACTACGCGGCGCGGGACGCCCTCGAACTCATCGACGTCGACTACGAGGCGCTGCCCCCGGTCATCGACGCCCGCCGCGCGCTGGACGAGGGCGCACCGGTCATCCGCGACGACGTCGAGGGGCGCACCGACAACCACATCTTCGACTGGGAGGCCGGCGACGCGTCCGCCACCGACCGCGTCTTCGAGGAGGCCGAGGTCGTCGTCGCGCAGGACGTCCTGTACCCGCGCGTCCACCCGGCGCCGCTGGAGACGTGCGGGATCGTCGCCGACATGGACAAGGTGACCGGCAAGCTCACCGTGCACACCACCACCCAGGCCCCGCACGCCCACCGCACCGTGTACGCGCTGGTCGCCGGGCTGCCCGAGCACAAGATCCGGGTGGTGTCGCCCGACATCGGCGGCGGCTTCGGCAACAAGGTCGGCATCTACCCCGGCTACGTGTGCGCGATCGTCGGGTCGATCGTGACGGGCCGCCCGGTCAAGTGGATGGAGGACCGGTCGGAGAACCTGATGACGACCTCGTTCGCCCGCGACTACCACATGCGGGGCGAGATCGCCGCGACGCGGGACGGCCGCGTCCGGGGGCTGCGGGTGAAGGTGCTCGCCGACCACGGCGCGTTCAACGGGACGGCGCAGCCGACCAAGTTCCCCGCCGGGTTCTTCCACGTGTTCACCGGCTCGTACGACATCGAGGCCGCGCACTGCGCCGTCACCGGCGTCTACACCAACAAGGCGCCCGGAGGCGTCGCCTACGCCTGCTCGTTCCGCATCACCGAGGCCGCCTACCTCGTCGAGCGCATGATGGACGTGCTCGCCGCCGAACTCGGCGCGGACCCGGCCGAGCTGCGGCTCCGCAACCTGCTGCGCGCCGAGCAGTTCCCGTACTCGACCGCGACCGGCTGGGAGTACGACTCCGGCGACTACCCCCGCGCCCTCCGCAAGGCGATGGAGATCGCCGGGTACGAGGAGCTGCGCGCCGAGCAGGCGGCCCGGCGCGAGCGCGGCGAGCTCATGGGCATCGGCATCAGCTTCTTCACCGAGGCGGTCGGCGCCGGGCCGCGCAAGCACATGGACATCCTCGGGCTCGGCATGGCCGACGGCGCCGAGCTGCGCGTCCACCCGACCGGGAAGGCCGTGCTGCGGATCTCCGTCCAGTCGCAGGGGCAGGGCCACGAGACGACGTTCGCGCAGATCGTCGCGCACGAGCTCGGGATACCGGTGGACGACGTGGAGGTCGTCCACGGCGACACCGACCAGACGCCGTTCGGGCTCGGCACCTACGGGTCGCGGTCCACCCCGGTGTCGGGCGCGGCGACGGCGGTGGTCGCGCGGAAGGTGCGCGAGCGCGCCCGGATCGTCGCGGGCGCGATGCTGGAGGCGGCGCCGGAGGACCTGGAATGGACGCCGGGGCGCTGGGTCGTGCGCGGCGACCCGTCGTCCGGCGCGACCATGCAGGAGATCGCGATGGCCGCGCACGGCAGCCTCGAACTCCCCGAGGGCGTGGAAGGCCACCTCGACGCGACGACCGTCTACAACCCGCCGAACCTGACCTACCCGTTCGGCGCCTACATCGCGGTCGTCGACGTCGACCCGGGGACGGGCAAGGTCTCCGTCCGGCGGTTCGTCGCGGTGGACGACTGCGGCGTCCGCATCAACCCGATGATCGTCGAGGGGCAGGTGCACGGCGGCCTCGCCGACGGCGTCGGGATGGCGCTCATGCAGGTCATGGCGTTCGATGAGGACGGCAACCACCTCGGCGCGTCGTTCATGGACTACCTGCTGCCGACCGCGATGGAGTGCCCGTCGTGGGAGCTGGGCGAGACTGTCACGCCGTCCCCGCACCATCCGCTCGGCGCGAAGGGCGTCGGCGAGTCCGCGACGGTCGGCTCGCCCGCCGCGATCGTCAACGCGGTCGTGGACGCGCTCGCGCCCTACGGCGTCCGGCACGCCGACATGCCGCTCACCCCGGCGAACGTCTGGCGCGTCATCCAGGGACGGCCGTTCCGCACGGACCTGGCGATCCCATGATCGACAAGACGGAGAGGCTGCGCGGCGAGCGGACCCCGTACGTGCTCGCCACGGTGGTGCGGGCGGAGCGCCCGACGAGCGCGAAGACCGGCGACCGGGCGCTCGTCCTGCCGGACGGGACGATGGAGGGGTTCGTCGGCGGCCACTGCGCCGAGTCGGCGGTGCGCGACCAGGCGCTGCGGCTGCTGGAATCGGGCGAGTCGACGCTGCTGCGCATCACCCCCGACGCCGGGGGCGATCCGCTGGACGGGCTGGTCACGGTCACCAACCCGTGCCTGTCCGGCGGGACGGTCGACGTGTTCCTCGAAGCGGTGATCCCCCCAGCGCTGCTCAGCGTGTACGGGGACGGCCCGGTCGCGCGTGCGCTCGCCGACGTCGGCCGCGCGGCCGGTTTCGACGTCCGGCCCTCGGCCGCGGCGGACCCGCCGCCGCCGGACGCGGCGGCGGTCGTCGTCGCCACCCACGGCCGCGATGAGGAGGCCGTCCTCAAGGCCGCGCTGGACGCCGGCGTCCCCTACATCGGGCTCATCGCCAGCCGGAAGCGGGGGACGGCGGTGGTCTCGGGCCTGGACGGCGGCGACCGCGTCCGCACCCCGGCGGGCCTGGACATCGGCGCCCGCACCGCGCCCGAGATCGCCCTGTCGGTGCTGGCGGAGATCCTCTCGCTGCGTCCGGCCCGGCCCCGGAGGACAGGGACCGGGGCCGAGCCGGACGTCCACCACCACTGCTGCGACTGAGGGAGGGATCAGGGCGCCGCGCTCGCCGGCGCCCGCCGCCGGCGGCCCGCGAGGCGGGAGTCGAGCGCCCACGGGCCCGGCCCCAGCACCGCGATCAGCAGGAACGCCCAGCAGAACAGCGCCGCGCTCTCGCCGCCGTTGCGCAGCGGCAGCAGCGCGTGCGGCTGGTGGACGGTGAAGTACGCGTACGCCATCGAACCGGACGCCAGCACGGCCGCCGCGCGGGTGCCGAGCCCGGCCAGGACCAGCGCGCCGCAGCCGAGCTGGATCAGCGCGGCCCACCAGCCCGGCCACGCCCCGGCCTCGATCGCGTGGCCGCTGCCCCGGTTGCCGCCCAGCACCCCGAACAGCGACGCCGCGCCGTGGCACAGGAACAGCAGCCCGACGACGCCGCGGAACAGCGCGAGCACGGGCCCGGCCAGCCGGTCCACCGGGATCATCCCTCGGTCACCCACCCGTGCATGATGCCCATGACGTCCGCGAGGCCGGCCTCGGACGCCTTGTACGACGCGGTGATCTTCAGGGTGTCGCCCCGGTTGATCCAGCCGATCGGCGAGCCGCCGCACGACGGCATCCGGGAGACCTCCGTCATGCCGTGGTGGTCGATGAACTCGGGCGTGCCGCCCTCCTCGGCCGCGCTGCGGCAGAGCAGCTGCCCGGTGGCGGTGTTCTCGGTCTGCACCGCGATCCCGCCGTGGTGCAGGTGGCCGCGGATGTGGACGAGGTTCCCGGAGACCGTCGAGCGCCACGTCCGCGACCTCTCGCTCGGCTCGGCGGGGGTGTCCCAGGTGGAGTCGATGCAGCCGCCGACGTCCAGCCAGAGCGGGATGACCGGCGTGATGTGCGAGCCGAGCACCGGCTGGTAGGTGAACGTGAACTCCAGGTAGGCGGTCTTCTCCTCGTGCGCGTGGTTCATCAGGTCGGCGAGCAGCGTCCACCGGTCGAACGGGCCGATCCGGAACCCGTAGCCGGCCGGGAACACGCTCTCCATCCGCTCGTTGCCGGACGCGAGGACGCGCCGCGGCCCGCCGCACACCGTGTCCCACGCCGCCGAATTGAAGATGACGGCGTGGTGCAGCATCGGCCCGGTATTGATGTTGGCATTGCTGCCGTCCGCGTACACGAGATTCGGTTTGAATCCCGTGATGTAGCAGTTCTCGCACGGCTTTTCGACGTTGAACGCGAGCTGGTTCGGCAGCATGCCGTGCTCGCCGTTCTCCGCCTTGGGAATGGTGTAGGGCCCGTACCGCAGCGTCACGGTCTGCGGCGCCGCGGCCTTCGCGGGCGGTGCGGCCTGGGCGGTGGCGGGTGCGGGCGCGGTGCCGGCGAGCGCCATGACCGCGCAGGCGAGGACGATGATCCGTCCGAGGAGCGTTCGTCCGGGGGATGTTCGTGCGGGGGGCGTTCGGTCGAGGGACATGGGTCTCCTCCTTGGGGAGCCGCGCCGCGCGGAGAACCGCGGCGCATTTTTCGGCATGCGGCGGCCGACCGGTGGAAAAGGGAGCTCCGCGACGATGCGGGAATGGTCGGCCGCGACGCACCACACAGTGAACGGCGCCCGGCGCCAAGTCAATTGTGCCGGTTCACAGTGATCGCGGGGCGGACGCCTGAGCTGCCATTCCATGGGGCGCCCGCGAACACGGACCGGCGATTTCACCGATGGGCGGGCCGGGGGCGCGGCGCCGCGATCAGGGCTAGGCTGCGTCGGGCGCGGGGCGCCGGGCCCCGCCCGGTCGCGGGAGGGAGAGTCCGCAGTGTTCGAATCGGTGCTCGTGGCGAACCGCGGGGAGATCGCCGGCCGGATCCTGCACACCGCCCGCGCGATGGGCCTCAAGGCCATCGCCGTGCACTCCGCGGCCGACGCCGACCTGCCGTTCGTCGCCGAGGCGGACGAGGCCGTCCTGATCGGCCCCGCCGACCCGGCCCGCAGCTACCTCAACGTCCCCGCGATCCTGGAGGCCGCGCACCGCACCAACGCGCGGGCGATCCACCCCGGCGACGGCGTCCTCGCCGAGAACGCCTCGCTCGCCCGGCAGGTCGCCGAGCGCGACCTGGTCTGGGTCGGCCCGCCGCCGCTCGCCATCGCCCGGATGGGCGACAAGATCAACTCGCGGAACCTGATGAAGGAGGCGGGCGTCCCCGTCGCGCCCGGCGCGTGGGAGCCGGTCCCGGACGCCGGCACGGCGGCCGAGGAGGCCGAGCGCATCGGCTACCCCGTCATGGTGAAGCCCGCCGCGGGCGACGGCGGCGTCGGCCTGGCCGCCGCGCACGACGAGCCGTCCCTGCGCACCGCCTACGAGACGGCCCGTGCCGCCGCCGACCGCGTCTTCGGGCACGGCGAGGTGCTGCTGGAGCGGTACGTGCCTGGCGCCCGGCACATCGAGGTGCAGATCCTCGGCCTCGCCGACGGCACGGTCGTCCCGTTCGACGAGCGCGACTGCTCCGTCCAGCGCCGCTACCAGAAGATCGTCGAGGAGACGCCGTCGCCGGGCGTCACCCCCGCCCTCCGGGAGCGCATGCTGGCCGCCGCCGTCCGCGCGGGCGACGCGGTCGGCCACCGGGGCGTCGCCAGCGTCGAGTTCCTCGTCGACCCCGCCGCGCAGGAATTCTGGTTCCTGGAGATGTGCACCCGACTGCCGTCCGGTCACGTCGTCACCGAGATGACCACCGGGATCGACCTCGTCGAGCAGCAGTTCCGCATCGCCGCGGGCGAGCCCGTCTCGTTCACCGGCCCGGACCCGCGCGGCCACGCCATCGCGTTCCGCGTCCACGCCGAGGACCCGCGCGAGTTCCTGCCCGGCTCCGGCGAGATCAAGGTGTGGGAGGAGCCCGTCGGCGACGGCATCCGCATCGACGCCGGGTACGCCGAGGGCAACACCGTCACGCCCGTCTACCACCCGCTGCTCGCCAAGCTGACCGTCCACGGCGACGACCGCGCCCACGCGCTGGCCCGCGCCCGCGCCGCCCTCGGCGCGTTCCGCATCGAGGGCCCGCCGACGAACCTGCCGTTCCTGCGCGAGCTGCTGGACTGCCCCGAGTTCGCGGACGGCTCCTACGACACCGGCGTCGTGGGCCGCATGCGCACGCCGTCGTAAGGTATGGCCGTGTACTGCGACCGCTGCGGCGAACCCGCCGCCGAGGGCGACCACGCCGCCTGCCGCGCCGCCCGCGAGATGGAGCCGCCCCGCTACTGCGCGCACTGCCGCCGCCGCATGGTGGTCCAGGTGACCCCGCTCGGCTGGACGGCCCGCTGCGCCGAGCACGGCGCGCTGCGGAGCGCGTCCTAGAACGCCAGCGCGTAGGTCAGCAGGTCCACTCCCGGCGCCGGCGCCCAGTCCCGCTCCGGGGTGCGCACGAACCCCAGCCGCTCGTACATCCGCTGCGCCGCGCGCATGTTGCGCTGCGTGGAGAGCCGCAGCCCGCGCAGCCCGGCCGCCCGCGCCCGCTCCACGCACGCCGTCACCATGGCGCGGCCCGCGCCCTTGCCGCGCGCCTTCTCCAGGACCGCGAGCATCCGGAGCTCGGCCTCGCCGGGCCCGGCCAGCTCCGCGTAGGGGCTTTCGGGCGGGCAGTAGGCGACGGCCCCAGCGACCTCGCCGCCGACCTCGGCGACGAGCAGCTCGGCCTTCTCGGCCCGGTCGCCCGCGTTCCGCAGGGTCTTCACATAGGACGACTCCGGCGACACCAGCCCGCCGTGCACATAGACCTCGACGGTCAGGTCGCCGACGAGCTCGTACTCCTCGGGCCGCGCCACCCGTACGACCAACGCGTCGGACATGGGTCGTCGATCCTCCATGCGGGCCGTGCGGGTGGACGACCTGCCGCCACCGACGACCGCCCGATCAGCGTAGTCGCCGCGGCGGCCGCGGCGGCACCGGCTCCGGTCCCTTGACGGCGCCGCGGCCGGACGGTTGATTGGCGGGGAGCCAATAACACCTGGGAGGGCTGATGCCGGTTCCCCGCTCCATCCTCGGCACGCAGGGCGCCACCGACATGGACCTGGAGGTCGTCGCCGGCGCCTGGCCGGACGACGTGCGCGGCCACTACGTCGTCAGCGCCTCCGACCAGCGGACCCGTCCGCGGCACGCGTTCTTCGGCGACGGGATCATCGCGCGGATGCCGCTCAGGCCGGACCCCGGCGGGCGGTTCCCCTGGCGGGCGCGCGTCATCGACACGCCGTCCGTGCGGCTGCGCGGCAAGCGGCCCGACCTGTTCACCGCCGGGCCGGTAGGCACCGACTCGCCGTGGGGGTTCGTCAACGCCGCCAACACCGCGCCGCTCCCGTGGGGCGACCGGCTCTTCGCGACCTGGGACGCCGGGCGTCCCGTCGAGGTCGACCCCGTCACGCTGGAGTTCGTCGCCGAGGTCGGGCACCGCGACGACTGGAGGCCCGCGATGGACCACGCCGTCCTGCCGCTGGTCTCCACCACCGCGCACCCGGTCGTCGACCCCGAGCGCGGCTGCCTGTGGAGCGTCAGCCGGGACGTGCTGACCGGCGCCGTCTCCGTCATCCGCTACGACGGGACCGGCACCCGCGTCCACCGATGGGAGGTCGAGGACGCGGCGCTGCCGCAGGCCACCCACACGATCACGCAGACCCGCGACTGGCTGGTCCTGGCCGACACCGCCTACCGGATCGAGGTCGAGGAGATCTTCGGCGGGGACCGCACCGCGCCCAACAACCCGGACGGGCCCGTCCTGCTGATCCGCAAGGACGACCTGCTCCCCGGGCGGAGCACCGTCGCCTGCACCGTGTTCCGCCTGGCCCCCGAGGTCAACCACTTCTACGCCCGCTACGACGACTCCGACGGCGTCGAGGTCGTCATGGAGCACGGAGAGGGCGTCGACATCGGGATGTACCTGCGCGAGGACGACGTCGACGTGTACGGCCGCCCGATCGACCCGGCGCTGCGCGGCATGTACTGCCACGGCATGGCGCCCGCGCTCACGACCGTCCTGCGGTTCGACCCGGAGACCGGCCGGATCACCGAGCGCGCCCGCGCCCGCGACCCGGAGCGCTGGTGGCAGGCCGAGTTGTCCGCCATCGACTGGAGCATCGAAGGGCAGACCGCGCCGACCCGGCACCACCTCGTCTACCTGGGCTTCCACCCCGAGGCGGTCAACTGGCGGGCCATGCGCAACTACGCGGGCCGCGTCGACCCGGCGCTGTTCCCGCCCGAGGAGACCCCGGCCGTCCTGGTGAGCCACGACCGCGAGGACCTCAAGGCGCTGTCCGAGTGGACGTTCGCGCTGGACGACTACCCGACCTCGCCGTCCTTCGTCCCGCGCGGGCACGGCGGCAGCCGGTACGCGGGCGCGGAACCCGGCGGGCACGAGGGGTACCTGGTCGTGGCCGTCCACAACGACGACCGCTTCCGCGTCGAGCTCTTCGACGCCGCCGACGTCGGGCGGGGCCCCGTCGCCGTGCTGGCCCCGCCGCGCGGGACCACGGTGCCGTTCCTGATCCACTCGGCGTGGATGCCCGAAGCCGTCCCGGCGCCCGACGTCGAGCGCCTCCGCTTCGCCGACGACCTCGACGCCCGCCTGGACCGGCTGGACCCCGGCCTGGCGGCGACCGCCCGCGAGGTGGCCGCCGAACTGGACGCCCGCCGGAGCCCGCGGCGCGGCGGTACCGGGTCGTCCGGCACGGAGGGCGGCTAGCGCAGGTCCGCGCAGGACGACTCGGCGGGGAGCAGCGGCCGGAGGCGGACGGAGTAGGTCTTGCCCCCGCTCCGCCAGGCGGTGCCGGGCTCGGACTCGGGCACCTTCGCCGACGGCGCCAGGGTGCAGATGCTCCCGGCCACCCGGACCCCGTCGCCGAGCGGCTCCAGCGGCCACTTCTTCGCGGTGCCGCTCCCGGGCATCTCACCGGCGAGGACGGCGGTCCTCTCCGGCCTGTACGGCTTCGGCTCCGCGGCCTGGTCGGACGCCGCCCACCCGGCCGGGTCCAGCCTCTTCAGGAAGCGGGCCTCCGGGCCGGCCTGCGACTCCGGCTGGATGATGCGGGTCGTCGCGCCGTCCAGGGTGACCACGGTGACGACCGCGTCGGCGATCCGGTCGGAGCCGACCGTGTGCGAACGGCCGAGGCCCGCGGCGCGCGCCTCGTCCAGGAGCCGGCGCAGCGCATCGGGTCTCAGGCGGTACTCGGTCAGCTCGCCCCGGGACGCGACGACCGCGCGCCCCGTGGAGTAGAGCGAGAACCCGGGGACGGAGCCGGGGCCGCCGATGCCAGCGATGCCGCCGGTCTCCCGCCGGCGCAGGACGAGGTGCTCGCCGGCGGGGGTGTCCTTGGCGGGGGGCGATGCCGCGGACGCGGACGGTGCGGGCGGAGCCGAGGGCCCGGCCTCACCGGAGCCGCCGCCGCAGGAGGTCAGCGCGCAGGCGGCCAGCGCCGCGCAGGCGAGAGCCGGCGCCCGGCGGGAACGCGTGTACGGTCCGGCCATGGAGCTTGGACGCTCCGCCCCGCCCGCGGGTTCCGCCCGCTACAAAGACGCCCGCCGAAGACTGTGGGATCCGGCGGGAGTCCGCGCCGCGGGCCCGCGCTAGTGTGCCGCCTTGTGAGCGTGCTCGTGGTCACCGGGACCTGTACCGGGGTGGGCAAGACGGTCGTCACCGCGGCGCTGGCCGCGGTCGCCGCCGCCCGCGGCGCGTCGGTCGCCGTCGTCAAGCCCGGCCAGACCGGCGCGGGCGACGGGGAGCCCGGCGACCTCGACGAGGTGCGCCGCCTCGCCGGCGTCGCGGACGTGCACGAGTTCGCCCGCTTCCCCGACCCGCTGTCCCCGGCCGCCGCCGCCCGCCGCGCCGGGCTCCCGCCCCTCCGGCTCGCGGACGCGGCGGAACGCGTCCGCGACCTGGCCGGGAGCCGCCGGCTCGTCCTCGTCGAGGGCGCGGGCGGCCTCCTCGTCCGCTACGACGAGGACGGCGCCACCATCGCCGACTTGGCGCGCCGGCTCGGCGCCCCCGCCGTCGTCGTGACCCGCCCCGGCCTCGGCGCGCTCAACCACACCGCGCTCACCCTGGAGGCGATGGCGCACCGCGGCGTGCAGCTCGCCGGGGTGGTGATCGGCGCGTGGCCCGACGACCCGGACCTCGCCATGCGCAGCAACATCCGCGATCTGGAGACCATCGCGGCCCGCCCGCTGTCGGGCGCGCTGCCCGCGGGCGCCGGCGCGCTCGACCCGGCGGAGTTCCTGCTGGCCGCGCACCGCGGCCTGGCCCCCTCGTTCGGCGGCGGCTTCGACGCCGCCGCGTTCCGCGACAGCTACGGCCTCGACAAGGAGAACACGTGACGGACATCCTCGAAACCGCCCGCCGCCAGGTCCTGGACGAGGGCGGGGGCCTGTCCGAACAGCAGGTCCTGGAGGTCCTGACCCTGCCGGACGACCGGCTGGAGGAGCTGCTCGCGCTCGCCCACGAGGTCCGGATGCGCTGGTGCGGCCCCGAGGTCGAGGTCGAGGGGATCGTCTCGCTGAAAACCGGCGGCTGCCCCGAGGACTGCCACTTCTGCTCCCAGTCCGGCAAGTTCGAGTCGCCCGTCCGCTCGGTGTGGCTGAACATCCCCGAACTCGTGGAGGCCGCCAAGGAGACGGCGAAGACGGGGGCCACCGAGTTCTGCATCGTCGCCGCCGTCCGCGGCCCCGACGAACGCCTCATGTCGCAGGTCCGCGAGGGCGTCGAGGCCATCAACGACGCCGTCGAGATCAACATCGCGTGCTCGCTCGGCATGCTGACCCAGGACCAGGTGGACGAGCTCGCCGCGATGGGCGTCCACCGCTACAACCACAACCTGGAGACGGCCCGCTCCCACTTCCCGAACGTGGTCACCACCCACTCGTGGGAGGAGCGCTGGGAGACCCTCCGCATGGTGAAGGACGCCGGCATGGAGGTGTGCTGCGGCGGCATCGTCGGCATGGGCGAGACCACCGAGCAGCGCGCCGAGTTCGCCGCCCAGCTCGCTGAGCTCGGACCCGACGAGGTCCCGCTGAACTTCCTGGCGCCCCGCCCCGGCACCCCGTTCGCCGACCTCCCCCTCGTCGAGGGCGCGGAAGCCCTCAAGACGATCGCCGCGTTCCGCCTGGCCCTGCCCCGCACCATCCTCCGCTACGCCGGCGGCCGCGAACTCACCCTCGGCGACCTCGGCACCCGCGCGGGCATGCTCGGCGGCATCAACGCCATCATCGTCGGCAACTACCTGACCACCCTCGGCCGCCCCGCCCAGCAGGACCTGGACCTGCTCACCGACCTCCAGATGCCCATCAAGGCCCTGAGCCGGACTCTCTGAGGCCGCCGCGGACTCCCGCGCCGGCCGGTCGCGCGCTCACGCGGCCTAGAGCGCTCCCCGGCCTCGACGGGGGTTCCGATCAGCCTTCCCACGTCGTCCAGTGCGCGGTGTCGATCTCGAGATCGAACGGGTCGGGCAGGTGGACCGTCTCGCCGAACGCCCAGGATTCCTGATGGAGGTAGGCGCCCGTGGCCCGATCGGGGATGCAGTACAGCGTCGACCGGGCGATCTTGGGCGCGCGGTCGATGAGGAGGTAGTAGGGGACCTCCGCCTTGGCGTAGCCGGTCCATTTGTTCTTCTCACGGGGCGGGGTCTGCCGGGGCGGGCGATCTCCGTCGGCCCCCCACTTGGAGGTCACCTCCACGGCCATCTCGATCTCGTCGGAGGCGAGTTCGGGCAGCCGCGCCTTCTCGCTCGCGAGAAGGATCTCCTCGGTCGTGACCACGAGGTCGGGGATGTATCCGTCGCCCAGTCCCACGAGCCTCACTCCGGCGCCCTGCTGCACCGCCCATGGGAAGTCCGAGTCGGTGGTCCCGGCCCGCTCGAAGGCCCGGGTGATGAACCGGATGGGGCCGCCATGCGAAAGACCTGAGGGCGGGGACACGACGACCTCTCCTCCGATGATCTCGACACGGGATCCTTCGGGGGCGTCGACGTGGTCGTCGAGCTCACCGCGCACCCACAGGTTGTAGGGCGTATCGGGCAGCTTCGACACTTCTTCCTTTGACAGGACTTTCACGTTTCGTGACGCCTCCCTCACGATCTGCTCCCGAGTCATCGTAGAGAAGGGGTGCACCCAGCGTAGTCGGCTTCTTCGAACCCGTGGTCGAAGGTCTTGAGAGCGAGGGGGGCGGGTCAGCGGCTCAGGCGGGTGATGAACTTGTAGCGGTCGCCGCGGTACAGGGACTGGGCCCACTCGACCGGCTGGCCCGTCGTGTCGAAGGCGTGCCGGGAGAGCAGGAGCATGGGCAGGCCCACGTCGACGCCGAGGAGCTGGGCGTCGTGGGGGGTGGCGAGGACGGTCTCGATCGTCTCCTCCGCCTCGGTCAGGTGGACGTCGTAGGCGGTGGCGAGCGTCTCGTAGAGGGAGTGATGGCGGGACAGCTCGCGGCGCAGCCCGGGGAAGCGGCGGGCCGGGAGGTGGGACGTGTCGATCGACATCGGCTCGCCGTCGGCGAGGCGGAGGCGGTGCACCCGGAGGACCCGGCCGCCCGGGCGGATGCAGAGGAGGGTGGCGAGGCTCTCGTCGGCGCTGACGTAGCCCGCCTCCAGGATGCGGGTCTCGGGGCGCAGCCCGTGGTGCCGCATGTCCTCGGTGTAGCTGACGAGCTGGAGCTCCTGCGCGACCTTCGGCTTGGCGACGAAGGTCCCCTTGCCCTGGATGCGCTGGAGGCGCCCCTCGACGACGAGCTCGGCGAGCGCCTGCCGGACGGTGGTGCGGGACGTCTCGTACTTCTCGGCGAGCGACCGCTCGGGCGGCAGCGGGCTGCCGGCCGGAAGCGACTGGATCAGCTCCACCAGCAGCTCTTTGAGCTTGTAGTACTTCGGAATGCGGGGCGCCTGGTTCGGATGGCGTTTACCGAGGCCCGCGAGGGAGGCGCGGTCGAAAGCGTGCTCGAACCCGCCCCCGTGCCGGGGTCCGCCCCTGACCTCCGTCACGGCATCTCCTCACGTTCATCATCGGTTTTCCCCGATGTTATGCGTGCAGACTACGGCCGGTAGAAGACGCCACCGCGGCCAGGGCCTCCCGGAGGCGTGTGAGGTCCGCCTCGTCCAGCGTGGCGCGGGCGGTGAGGCGCAGGCAGGCGCGGCCCTTCGGGACCGACGGCGGGCGGAAGCATCCGGTGCGGAGCCCGTGCTCAGCGCAGATCTCCGCGGCCCGCAGGGCGGCGTGCGGCTCGCCGAGGAAGACCGGGACGACGGCGGCGGCCGGGGCCGCGGTCTCCAGGCCGGAACCGGCCGCGATGTTTGCGATGCGGGCGGCGCGGTCACGCGCGCGGGCGGGCAGCGCCGGGTCGGACTCCAGCACGTCGAGCGCGGCGAGCGCGGCGCCCAGCGCGGGCGGGTTCAGGCCGGTGTCGAAGATGAACGAGCGCCCGGTGTCGACCAGCGCCTCGATCACCTCGGGGGCGCCGAGGACCGCGCCGCCCTGGGACGCGAGCGATTTCGACAGCGTGGCCGTCAGGACCACGTCGGGCTCCCCGGCGAGGCCCGCGGCGTGCGCGGCCCCGCGGCCGTGGTCGCCGACGACGCCGAGCGCGTGCGCCTCGTCCACGACCAGCAGCGCGCCGTGCGCCCGGACGGCCGCGTGCAGCGCGTTCAGCGGGGCCATGTCGCCGTCCACGGAGAACACCGCGTCGGTGACCACGAGGGCGTCGTCCTCGTCGCGCTCGGCGAGCGCCCGCTCGACGGCGGCGGCGTCCCGGTGCGGGACGATCACGACCCGGGACCGCGACAGCCGGCATGCGTCCACGATCGAGGCGTGGTTGACCTCGTCGGAGACCACCAGCGTGCCCGGCCCGGCGAGGGCGGTGACGACGCCCAGGTTGGCGAGGAAGCCGGAGGAGAAGACGAGCCCGGCGGCGCTGCCGGTGAACGCGGCGAGGCGCCGGTCGAGTTCGGCGTGCAGCTCCGTCGTGCCGGTGACCAGGCGCGACCCCGTCGAGCCGGTGCCGAAGGCGCGGGCCGCCGCGCACGCGCCCGCGACCAGCCGGGGGTCGCCGGCGAGGCCGAGGTAGTCGTTGGACGCCAGGTCGGTGAGCCCGTCCGGGCGGGGGCGCGCCGTCCGGCGCAGCCCCGCGGCCGCCCGCCGCGCCGCCGCGTCCCGGAGCCGCGCCAGGGGGTCTCGTCCTGCGGTCATGCCGGGAATCCTGCCAGGTGGCGCAGCGGGCGGGGGATCCGCCCGGGCACAAGGAAACATGGGCGATGATGGTCGCGTGCCTACCTTGACCGATCTGGTCCGCGATCACACCGATCTCACCGAGGCCGACCTGGAATGGCTGCACGCGCTCGTGTCCGACTGGCAGCTCCTCGCCGACCTGTCGTTCGCCGACCTGCTGCTGTGGGTGCCGCTGCGGTCGGCGGAGGCGCTGCCCGCCGAGGGGGCGTCCCCGAGCCGGCGGACCCGGGTGGACACCGGCGCGGCCGTCCCCGGCTGGGTGGCGATCGCGCAGATGCGCCCGACGACCGGCCCCACCGCCTACCCGGAGGACCTCGTCGGCAAGGTCGTCCGGACGGGGCGGCGCGGGCTGATCGACGTGGCGTGGCGGGAGCGCCGGATCGTCCGGGAGGGCGACCCCGAGTGGGGCAGCGGCATCCCCGTCCGCGAGGAGTCCATCCCGGTGCGGCGCGGCGCGAAGATCCTCGGCGTGATCCAGCGGAGCACCAACCTCAGCTCGGCGCGCACCCCGTCCCGGCTGGAGCTGACCTACCTGCAGAGCGCCAGCGACCTCGCCACGATGATCTCCGAGGGGCGGTTCCCGGTGCCCGGCGAGGAGCCGAACATGGTGCGGTCGCCGCGCGTCGGCGACGGGCTGATGCGCCTCGACCGGTCCGGCAAGGTCACCTACGCCAGCCCCAACGCGCAGTCGGCGTACCGGCGGCTCGGCTTTCCCGCCGACCTGGTCGGGGAGGCGCTCGGCCAGATCACCGCGGACCTGTGCGACACCGGCGAGCCGATGGAGGAGGCGCTGAGCGCCGTCCTGTCCGGCCGCGCGCCCCGCGAGGTCGAGGTCGAGTCGCGCGGCTCCATCATGCAGCTGCGGACGATCCCGCTGGTCGTCGGCGGGACGCGGATCGGCGCGGTCGTGCTGTGCCGGGACGTCACCGAGCTGCGGTGGCGGGACCGGGAGCTGATGACCAAGGACGCCACCATCCGGGAGATCCACCACCGGGTGAAGAACAACCTGCAGACGGTCGCGGCGCTGCTGCGGCTGCAGGCGCGGCGGCTGCGCATCCCGGAGGGGCGCGCCGCGCTGGACGAGGCGGTCCGGCGGGTCGGGTCCATAGCGATCGTGCACGAGACGCTGTCGCACACCCCGGACGAGCTGATCGACTTCGACGACATCGCGGACCGCGTGATCACGATGGCGGGGGAGGTGTCGACGCCGGAGACCAAGGTCACCCCGAAGCGGACCGGCAGCTTCGGGGTCCTGCCCGCCGAGGTCGCGACGCCGCTGGCGATGGCGCTCACCGAGCTGCTGCAGAACGCCCTGGAGCACGGCCTCGCCAACCGGTTCGGGACGCTGGAGGTCGTCGCGCACCGCTACGGCGAGGGGGAGGAGCACCGCGAGCCGCGCGGGATCGCGGTCTGGGGGGAGTGGCCGGAGCCGGGGGCGCACGAGCCCCGCGCCCCGCACGAGGCGGAGCCGGCGGAGCGGCCGTCCGGGCGGCGGCTGGTGACGGTCATCGCGGACGACGGCGTCGGCCTGCCCGAGGACTTCGACGTGGAGAACAGCACCAGCCTGGGGCTGCAGATCGTGCGCACGCTGATCGTGGGGGAGCTGGGCGGCCGGCTGGACTTCCGGCCCCGTCCCGGCGGCGGCACAGAGGTGGTGGTCGACGTCCCGCTGGACCACACCCACCGGCTGGGACGCACGTGATGGGCGCCGGCCGCGCTGTCAGTACGGTCTCCCGTTACTGCACCCGGAGCGGCCGGCGCCCGTGGCCGCGGCGGCGGCCGCGAAGGCGCTCTAGCGCCGGAGGCTGAGGGCGTTGCGGTTGGCGCGCGCCCGGCGCTTGAGGGCGCGGCGCTCGTCCTCGCCCATCCCGCCCCAGACGCCGGACTCCTGGCCGGACTCCAGCGCCCAGCGCAGGCAGGCGTCGGACACGTCGCAGCGGCGGCATACCTGCTTGGCCTCTTCGATCTGCAGGATCGCGGGCCCGGTGTTGCCGATCGGGAAGAACAGCTCGGGGTCCACGTCACGGCAGGCTGCGCGGTGGCGCCAGTCCATGCGGTCCACTCCTTCGTCAGGTGGTGGAGAAACTCCACATTTGTGAACGGTTTCACATGTCGCGAACGCCCGGGAGGCTGTCGACCAGGTCCAGGGGTGAATGTTCGGCGGCGGCCGCGAGCGGGGGACCGGCGGCGTCGGGGTCCCCGTCCAGCGGGCGCACTTTGAGCGTGTCAGGGCGGGTCGGGCGACGCAAGACCTTTGAGAAAGGATTCTCAAAGTATGGGTGTCGCATGTGTCACACCCGTGGGTCGGCCGTGTTACTTGGCTCTCACCTGACCGCCCATGCGGCCGGAATGACCGCGCTCCGCGAACGGCCGCGCACTCAAATGACGATGCGTATCGCCTTCGGAACCGACCGGAAGGTCACGCTCCGCTGTTCCCCGAGGTAGTCCCCGTCCAGCTGAAAGGCCACCGGGCGCGACCCGCGCAACGTGACCTCCGCCGCGTCGTGGACGTTCACCACGTGGCGTCCCTGCAGCGGGCGCGTCCGCGCGGTCAGCATCTGGACCAGCGCCCCCACGGTGGGGCCGACCTGCAGCGAACGCATCCCGAACACGTCCAGTCCGCGCGCGAAGTTCGCCTTCGGACTCGGATTCACCGGCAGCCGGCCCATGAAAGTCCACGGCGACGTATTGGAGATGAACGCGAGGAACACCCCCGATATCGGCGGGCGCCCCGGCCGTTCCAAAGTGAGCGCGGGACGCCGCCGATCCGTGCCGGAGAAGAAATGCCGGACGGCGGTCCGCACGTACAGCGACGGGTCGGCGCGGACCCCCGCGTCGCGCCTTCGCTCCACCTCCCGGACGACCTCGGCGTCCAGCCCGACGCCCGCGCAGAACGTGAAGTACCGCTCCCCGCCGTCCGGCAGCGTCGCCGTCCCGAGCCCGACCGTCCGGTGCCGGCCCGCCCGCAGCGCCTCCAGCACCGCCGTCGTCGCGCCGATCGGGTCGTCCGGCAGGCCGAGCGCGCGGGCGAACACGTTCGCGCTCCCGCACGGCAGCACCGCCAGTGCCGGGAGGTCGGGGGACGGGCCCTCCGCGAGCAGGCCGTTGACCGCCTCGTTCACCGTGCCGTCGCCGCCGAGCGCGATCACGGCGTCGTAGCCGTCCACCGCGGCCCGCCGGGCCAGTTCGGTCGCGTGGCCGCGGTGGCCGGTCTCGGCGAGCACGAGGTCGAGGTCGCCGGTGAAGGCCCGCACGAGGATGTCGCGGGCCCGCCGGGAGGTCGAGGTCGCCTTGGGGTTGGCGATGAGCATGGCGCGCACGTGCGCAAGGGTAGGGGACGCGCACGTCAGCGGGACGAGTAGGGTTCAGGGTGTGAGCAAGCGCCCCATCACCGTCCAGGCCGCCGCCGCCCTGGAGGCCGCGGAGGGCCTCGCCGCCCTCGGGTTCGGCGGCTACACCGGCGTGGAGACGGCCGTCGGCGCCGCCGTCGACCCGGCCAGCGCGATCGGGGTCACCGTCCTCGCCCTCGCCGGCGGCATCGGCATGCTGGCCTGCGCGCGGGGCCTGCTGCGCGCCGACCAGTGGAGCCGCGCCCCCACGGTGCTCACCCAGCTGTTCGCGCTGCCGATCGCGTGGTCGCTGTGGCAGAGCGACCGGCCCGGCATCGCGATCCCGATGGGCGCGGCCGCCGCTGTCGCGCTGGTCGCCGTGCTCAGCCCGCCGAGCACGGCCTGGCTGATCGAGGACGACGACGAGGACGAGCGGGCGGCGCCGGCCGGGCCGGCGAAGCCGGTGAAGGCCGCGCCCGCCGAACCCCGCTCCCTGGGGCGGCGGCTCATGGACCGCCTCAAGGAGCAGCCGACCAAGAACTGACCGTCATGCCGAGGGGCCCGGGAAGCGGACCCGGGCCCCTCGGCATGTGCGGACTTCACTCGTCGGCGGTCAGGCCCTCGCGGAGCTGCGCCAGCGTGCGGGCGAGCAGCCGGGACACGTGCATCTGGGAGATGCCGAGCTCGGCGGCGATCTGCGACTGCGTCATGTTGCCGAAGAACCGCAGCAGCAGGATCTTCTTCTCCCGCGCGGGGAGCTTCTCCAGCAGCGGCTTGAGGGACTCGCGGTACTCCACGCCCTCCAGCGACTCGTCCACCATGCCGAGCGAGTCGGCCACCGCGGGCGCGTCCTCGTCGCCGGAGTCGGGGGCGTCCAGGGAGACGGTGGAGTAGGCGTTCGCCGACTCCAGGCCCTCCAGCACCTCCTCCTCGCTCATCTGCAGGTGCGCGGCCAGCTCGCTCACCGTCGGCGCGCGGCCCTCGCGCTGCGCGAGGTCGCTGATCGCCTTGGTCAGCGACAGCTTCAGCTCCTGCAGCCGGCGAGGAACGCGGACGGCCCAGCCCTTGTCGCGGAAGTGGCGCTTGATCTCACCGACGATCGTGGGCGTCGCGTACGTGGAGAACTCCACGCCGCGCTCCAGGTCGAACCGGTCGATCGACTTGATCAGGCCGATGGTGGCGACCTGGATCAGGTCGTCCAGCCACTCGCCGCGGTTGCGGAAACGGCGGGCGAGGTACTCCACCAGCGGCAGGTGCAGCTCCACGAGCTGGTCGCGGATGCGCTGGCGCTCCGGATCGCCCTCGGGCAGCTCGGCGAGCCGCTCGAACAGCGCGCGCGCCCGCGCCCGGTCGGGCACCGCGCTTTCGGTCCGCTCGGTGCTCGCGGCGGCGACCGTCGTCTCCTCCGTCGTCGTCTTCTCCGTCACGGGGCCCCCGCCGCACCGCGCCGCTTCTGCAGCGTCACGGTGACCCGGTCGTCGGAGCCCACCGCGGCGTCCACCTCGCCCGCCAGGGACGACAGGACCGTCCAGGCGAAGGTGTCGCGGCTGGGCTCCTCGCCGTCCACGGTCAGCACCGACACGGAGATGCGCATGGCGTCCCCGGTCAGCTCGAACTCGCACGTCAGGTCCGTCCCGGGCAGGGCCTGGGCGAGCAGCATCGCGCACGCCTCGTCCACGGCGATGCGCAGGTCCTCTATTTCGTCCAGCGTGAAGTCGAGCCTGGCCGCGAGGCCGGCGGTCGCCGTCCGCAGCACGGACAGGTAGGCGCTCGCGGCCGGCAGCTTCACCGTCACCACGTCGCGGACGGACAACTTCGTGCTGGCCGGCATTGCAGCGGTTTCCTCGGTCACGTCACTCCCTCGCAGGATGGTCCCGCTGCTTCGAAACTACCGCCTGCGGGCCGTGCTCGGAGACTTCGCCGCGCGTGGCTTTCTTACGAAGTCCGCGCCCACCTGACCGGACGCGTCCCAAACCTCGCGAAGGCGAGGTGCGGGTCACGCCCCCGGCCTTCCGTACGCCCCGTTCGTCCTGTTCGAATACCCTGCCGGAGTGATTCGGTATGCGACTCCGGACGACGTCCCGGACATCCTGCGGCTGATCCGCGAGCTGGCGGACTACGAGCGCGCCCTCCACGAGGTGAAGGCCACCGAGCGGCAACTGCACGAGCGGCTCTTCGGCGACGACCCGAAGGTCTTCGCGCACGTCGCCGAGCACGAGGGGAAGGTCGTCGGCTTCGCCCTCTGGTTCCTGACCTTCTCCACGTGGAACGGCACCCACGGCATCTACCTGGAAGACCTGTTCGTCGAGCCGGACGTCCGCGGTCACGGCTACGGCAAGGCCCTTCTGACCGAGCTGGCCCGCATCGCGGACGCCCGTGGCTACGAACGCGTGGAGTGGGCCGTCCTCAACTGGAACGAGCCGGCCATCGCCTTCTACGAGTCCCTCGGCGCCCGCCCGCAAGATGAGTGGACGGTCTACCGCCTCACCGGCGACGTCCTCACCAAGGTCGCCCGCTCCTGACGCCGTCTCCGCGGACCGGGCCGGGACATGGCCGAGGCCCAGCCTTTCGCGGGCTGGGCCTCGTTGTTCACGCAGGTCAGGACTGCTTGGTCTCCCAGAAGATCTTGTCGATTTCCGCGATCTTGCTCAGCAGGTCCTCGGCGACCTTGACGTCCATGGTGGCCTTGGTGCCGCCGCCACCGCCGGCGAGCTTGGTGGCCTCGTTGAACAGCTGGTGCAGCTGCGGGTACTTCTCGAAGTGCGGCGGCTTGAAGTAGTCGGTCCAGAGCACCCACAGGTGCTCCTTGACCAGCTGGCTGCGCTGCTCCTTGATCAGGATCGCCCGGGTGCGGAACTCCGGGTCCTCGTTGGCGGCGTACTTCTCGCAGATCGCCTTGACCGACTCGGCTTCGATCCGGGCCTGCGCCGGGTCGTAGACGCCGCACGGCAGGTCGCAGTGTGCGGACACCGTGGTCTTCGGGCGCAGAAGCTTGAGCAACACCTGCGAATCCCTTCCCTCGTTGCGGATCATGCTCAGGTCACCGACATTACCCTTGTGCCCCTGGGCGCGTCCGGCCAGGGCGCTCGGTATTTCGGCCTAAGACCCGGACCGCGCGGCGGCCCGGAACCTTCCAGGACTGTTGTGACCGCCGCCCGCCGGAGTATGCGGGCGGACGAGGAGGATCATCGCGGCCCGGGACGCGGACCGGCCCGATCGGCGGCCCGGGGGAGAAGGCCGGAGGTGTCGGCGATGTTCGCCTACGCCGTGGGTCGCAGCGGGAGCTCTTGAGCAGGTGTCCGGGGCTCATCGCCACAGGATGAGCGTGGCCCCCGCGCCATGGCAGGTCAGGAGGAGGGGCATGGGAATCCGGGCGGTGCTCTGGGGGCTCGGCGGCGCGGCGGTGCTCGCCGCGGCCGGGGCCGGGGTGCGGCGGCTGCGGCCGGTGGAGGTCACCGGGGAGTCGATGCTGCCGGGGCTGCGGCCGGGGGACTGGCTCATCGTCCGGTCCGGAGCCCGTCCCGCACCCGGCGCGGTGGTCGTCGCGGAGCATCCCGGGCGGCCGGGGCTGCTCATCGTGAAACGCGCCGTGCGCCGCACGGATGAAGGCTGGTGGCTGGAGAGCGACAACCAGCGCGCCGCGGGGCGCCAGGACAGCTGGGACTTCGGCGCGGTCCCGGACGGGCTCGTGGTCGGCCGCGTCGTCGCCCGCTACTGGCCGCTGTCCCGCGCGGGGACGGTCACGCGGGGGCTGTCCGGGCGGCACGCCGCGGTCACGCTCGGGCGTCCCGCGCACCGGTCGGAGCAGTAGCGCCGCGAGCGGTTCGCGGTCGTGTCGAAGAACACGCGCTCGCAGCCCTCCGCGCGGCAGATGCCGAGCCGGCCGGGGCCCTGCGCGGCGATCTTCGCGGCGAGCCCCATCGCGGCGCGGGCCGCGTAGCGGTCCGGGACGGAACCGGCGTCGTTGAAGTGCAGGTGCCAGTCCTGGCCGCCGTGCCGCGCCAGCTGCGGGTGGACGGGGTGGTGGATGAGCATGGCGTTGAGGCGCTCCACGGCGTCGTCCTCGTGACCGCGCGCGGCCGCGTCGAAGATCGCGCGGAGCTGGGCGCGCAGCTCGCGCATGGCGTCCAGGTCGCGGTGCGCGATCCGGCCCCCGAAGTGCGGCCGGTGCGCCAGCAGGGCCCGCAGCCCGTCGAGATCGCGCAGGTCGTCGCCGTCGGGGCGGCGCGTGTTCACGAGATCGATCGCCAGGTCTGCGTACGAGGCCAGATTCACTGTCGCTCCCGACGGACTCGACCTTCATCGGACGAATTGCCAGGATCTATTCCCGCTTGACGTGAATTACACCGGCCTCAGGGGAAGATATGCGGCCCGTATGCGAGAGGTAGCGCAAAATTACTCGGATTCGGTCTGCCGGAAGCCGAGTTTGCGGACCAGTCGAACGGCCCGTGCTCCGCGGCCGGAGCGCGGGCCGTTCGAGGACGGTCGGCTCAGATCCGGTTGACGCCCTCGCGGCGGGCCTGCTCGGCCACCGCGGCGGTCACGGCCGGGGCGACCCGGTCGTCGAACGGGTTGGGGATGATGTAGTCGGCGGTCAGCTCGCCGCCGACGATGTCGGCCAGCGCGTTCGCCGCCGCCAGCTTCATGCCCTCGGTGATCGAGTGCGCCCGGACGTCCAGCGCGCCGCGGAAGATGCCGGGGAACGCCAGCACGTTGTTGATCTGGTTCGGGAAGTCGCTGCGGCCGGTCGCGACGACCTTGGCGTGCCGGCGGGCGACCTCGGGGTGGACCTCGGGGGTCGGGTTGGAGAGCGCGAACACGATCGCGTTCTCCGACATCGTGGCGACGCACGACTCGTGGACGGTGCTGCCGGACAGGCCGATGAACACGTCGGCGCCGCGCAGCGCCTCCTCGGTGGAGCCCTTCAGGTGCGACCGGTTCGTGATCGCGGCGATGCGCTCCTTGACCGGGTTCAGGCCGTCGCGGCCCTCGTAGATGAGGCCCTTGCTGTCGGACAGCGCGATGTCGCCGATGCCGCCCTCGATCAGCATCTTGGAGACCGCGATGCCGGACGCGCCCGCGCCGGCGACGACCGCGCGCAGCTCCGACAGCGGCTTGCCGACGAAGCGGGCCGCGTTCTTCAGCGCGGCGAGCGCGACGATGGCGGTGCCGTGCTGGTCGTCGTGGAAGACGGGGATGTCGAGCGCGGCGCGCAGCCGGTCCTCGATCTCGAAGCAGCGGGGGGCGCTGATGTCCTCCAGGTTGATGCCGCCGAAGCTCGGCGCCATCCGGATCACCGTGTCGACGATCTCGTCCACGTCCGTGCAGCTCAGCGCGATCGGCACGGAGTCGACGTCCGCGAACTCCTTGAACAGCAGGGACTTGCCCTCCATGACCGGCATGGACGCGGCCGGGCCGATGTCGCCGAGGCCGAGCACGGCGGTGCCGTCGGTGACGACGGCGACGACCTTCGAGGTCCAGGTGTAGTCGTAGGCCAGCTCGGGGTTGTCGGCGATGGCGGTGCACACGCGGGCGACGCCCGGCGTGTAGGCCAGCGAGAGGTCGTCCTTGTTGCGGACGGGGATGGTCGACCGCATCTCCAGCTTGCCGCCGCGGTGCAGCGGAAAGGCCGGATCGTCGTCCAATGAGAGCGGTTCGGTGGTAATGGGCTCAGCAGCCACAGCGACCCCTGTCAGTGAAAGTTGGCTTTCTGGCGATGCCGCCGCGGTGGTGGTGGTCTGGTGGCCTCGTCACCTGGTGGACATCTCGCGACGTACGGGGGTCACCCGTTGTCCGATTGTGCCACACGGGGTAGTGCCTCCCCGGTGGCCGGGTCAGGTGTTGACCGTCACGTGACGGTCGCCACATGTAGCGGGTCGGTAGCAAAGGGTGCAGTATGCGGAGGTTGCCACGCCGTTCCGGGGCTACCTCGTTGCGTGATTGTTTCGGACCCTTTATCCAGATCAGGGAGGTTGTGCGCCAAACTGTGCACCTGACCTTCGGATCTACGCGGATCCGACGCAACCATCTGGAGGGGGACCAGTGACCACCGGTTCTCTGCGCCGCCGCCTCGTCGCGGCGAGCGCTCTCGTGCTGACCGGCGCCCTCGCCCTGTCCGCATGCGGGGACAGTGACGACTCCGGCGACTCGGGCGGCTCCGCCTCGAACACGAGCGTGGACAGCAAGCTCGCGGCCATGGTCCCGGACGCGATCAAGAGTGACGGCAAGATCTCGATCGGGACTGACGCGTCCTACCCGCCCAACGAGTCCGTCGACCCGGCGTCGCAGAAGATCGTCGGCTGGGACATCGAGCTGTTCGACGCCGTGGCGGCCAAGCTCGGCCTGAAGACCGAGTACCACAACGCGGGCTTCGACACGATCATCCCGGGCGTCCAGTCCGGCAAGTACGAGATCGGTGTCTCCTCCTTCACCGACAACAAGGAGCGGGAGAAGGCCGTCGACTTCGTCACCTACTACTCGGCCGGGACGGCCTGGGCCGCGCTCAAGGGCAACCCGAAGGGCGTCAACCCCGACGACGCCTGCGGCAAGAGCATCGGCGTCCAGCAGGGCACCGTCCAGGTCGACGACCTCACGGCGCGCAGCAAGAAGTGCACGGACGCCGGCAAGCCGGCCATCAAGCAGGTCGTCCGCAAGCAGCAGACCGAGGTCAACAACGACCTGGTCGCCGGCAAGGTCGACGCGATGGCGGCCGACTCCCCGATCGTCGGCGGCGCGGCCAAGCAGACCGGCAAGCTGGAGATCATCGGGCAGGTCTACGACACCGCGCCCTACGGCTACGCGCTCGGCAAGAACTCCGGCCAGTTCAAGGACGCCGTGCTCGGCGCGCTGAAGGCGCTGATGGCGGACGGCACCTACCAGAAGATCCTCACTGACAACGGCGTGGAGAGCGGCGCGATCAGCGAGCCGGCGATCAACGCCGCGCAGAGCTGATCGATGACGGACGACAAGGAGGCCGCAGGGGGACGGCCGGAAGCGATCAAGGCCGTCCCCGTCCGGCACCCGGGCCGCTGGCTGGGCGGGGCCGTCGTCCTCGTGCTGGTCGCGATGTTCGTGCACTTCCTGCTGACCAGCAAGGCGCTCGAGTGGTCGGAGCAGTGGAAGTACCTGTTCTCCGCCCCGGTGCTCAAGGGCGTCCGCAACACCGTCTGGCTGACCATCGCCGCGATGGTCGGCGGCGTGGTGCTCGGCATCATCCTCGCGCTGATGCGCCTGTCGGCCAACCCCCTGCTCAGGGGCGCCGCGTGGGGCTACCTCTGGTTCTTCCGCGGCACCCCCCTCTACACGCAGCTGCTCATCTGGGGCGCGATCGGGACGCTGTTCCCGACCGTCGGGGTCGGCATCCCGTTCGGCCCCGAGTTCGCGACGTGGAAGACCCAGGAGCTGGTCAACGCGGCGATCGCGGCGTCGCTGGGGCTGATCCTCAACGAGGCGGCCTACATGGCCGAGATCGTCCGGGCCGGGATCCTGTCGGTGGACGAGGGGCAGCAGGAGGCCGCGAGCGCGCTCGGCATGTCCAAGATGCAGACCATGCGGCGGATCGTGCTGCCGCAGGCGATGCGGGTCATCGTGCCGCCGACCGGCAACGAGTCGATCTCGATGCTGAAGAACACCTCGCTGGTCGCGGCGGTCCCGTACTCGGAACTGACCTTCACCGCGCAGACGATCTACGCCAGCACCTACAAGATCATCCCGATGCTGGTGATGGCCTGCCTTTGGTATCTGCTGATCTCCTCGGTGATGATGGTGGGGCAGTACTACCTGGAGCGCTACTACAGCAAGGGCACCAGCAAGGGTGCGGAGGCGCGGCAGCGGCTCCGCTTCCGCGGCGGAGGCGGCGGCCAGTGAGCGAGGTGTGGACATGACGGACCTCTCCAAGGGGCCGGCGCCGGAGAGCGGCGGCCTGATGGTCAAGGCCGAGAAGGTGCACAAGTCGTTCGGCCGGCTGGAGGTGCTGAAGGGCATCGACCTGGAGGTCAGGCCCGGCGAGGTGATGTGCGTCGTCGGGCCGTCCGGGTCCGGGAAGTCGACGTTCCTGCGCTGCATCAACCACCTGGAGAAGATCAACGCCGGGCGGCTGTGGGTGAACGGCCACCTGGTCGGCTACCGGGAGTCCGGCGGCAAGCTCTACGAGCTGCGCGACCGGGAGGTGGCCGCGCAGCGCCGCGAGATCGGCATGGTGTTCCAGCGGTTCAACCTGTTCCCGCACATGACGGCGCTGGAGAACGTCATGGAGGCGCCGTGCCGGGTGAAGAAGCAGCCGAAGGCGGAGGTCAGGGAGCGCGCCGTCGCCCTGCTGACGCGGGTCGGGCTCGGCGACAAGGTGCACAACTACCCGTCGCAGCTGTCCGGCGGGCAGCAGCAGCGGGTGGCGATCGCGCGGGCGCTGGCCATGGAGCCGGCGCTGATGCTGTTCGACGAGCCGACGTCCGCGCTGGACCCCGAGCTCGTCGGCGAGGTGCTGGAGACGATGAAGCAGCTCGCGCTCGACGGCATGACGATGGTCGTGGTCACCCACGAGATGGGGTTCGCCCGCGAGGTCGGCGACTCGCTGGTGTTCATGGACGGCGGCGTCGTCGTCGAGGAGGGCACCCCGCGGGAAGTCCTGACCAACCCGCAGCACCGCCGCACCCAGGACTTCCTCTCCAAGGTCCTGTGACGTCCTGTGATGTCCGCGCACGGCCCGTCCCCTCATCCGGGGGCGGGCCGCCGCGCCGTCCGCCCGGCGGCTAGTGTCGGGGCATGTTCGCTGTCACCGCCACGCAGATCGACGCAGACAATCCGCTCAACGGGCTGACGCTGGGGGAGCGCCCCGATCCCGAGGCACCGGACGGCTGGACGACCGTCACGGTGCGGGCCGCCGCGCTCAACCACCACGACCTGTGGTCGCTGAAGGGCGTGGGGCTCCCCGCCGACAGGCTCCCGATGATCCTCGGCTGCGACGCGGCCGGGGTGGACGAGGACGGCAACGAGGTCATCGTCCACTCGGTGATCGGCGACCCGGACCGCGGCGGCGGCGACGAGACCCTCGACCCGAAGCGGTCGCTGCTGTCGGAGGTCCACCAGGGGACATTCGCGGAGAAGGTCGCGGTGCCGCGCCGCAACCTCGTGCCGAAGCCCGCCGAGCTGTCGTTCGAGGAGGCGGCCTGCCTGCCGACGGCGTGGCTCACCGCCTACCGGATGCTGTTCGACAAGGCCGGGCTGCAGCCGGGGTCGTCGGTGCTGGTGCAGGGCGCCGGGGGCGGCGTGGCGACGGCCGCGATCGCGCTGGCGTCGGCCGCCGGGTTCCGCGTCTACGCGACGAGCCGGAGCGAGGCCAAGCGCAAGCGGGCCGAGGAGCTGGGCGCGGACGCCGCGTTCGAGTCCGGCGCGCGGCTGCCCGAGCGGGTCGACGCGGTCATCGAGACCGTCGGGCAGGCGACCTGGTCGCACTCGCTGAAGTCGCTGCGGCCCGGCGGGCGGATCGTGGTGTCCGGCGCCACCAGCGGGCAGGTGCCGCCGGCGGAGCTGAACCGGGTGTTCTTCCTGCAGCTGTCGGTGGTCGGCTCCACCATGGGGACGCGGGCGCAGCTGGAGCGGCTCGCGCGGTTCCTGGTGAAGACGGGCACCAAGCCGCTGATCGACCGGGCGCTGCCGCTCGGCCGGGCCCGCGAGGGGTTCGCCGCGATGGCCGAGGGCGACCTGTTCGGCAAGATCGTCTTCACGCCGTGAGGCGGGGGAGCCGCGGCCGGGCGGGCCCGGTCACGGCTCCCTGCGGAAGACCTCGTCCTTCAGCCGCTCCCGGGTCTCGTCCAGCAGGGCCTGGGCGGCGGCGAGGCCGTCCTCGTCCAGGCGGGCCTTGTGCGCCGACCTGCGGACGTCCTCGACGAACTTGCGGAGCAGGCGCTCCAGCTTGAGGCGGGCGACGTCCTCGCGGGTGCCGGTCGCCGTCTTCCAGGCGTCGTCCCAGTTCTTCCGCCACTCCTCCTTCCACGCCTGCTTCTGCTCGCGCCAGTACTCCTTCTGCCGCTTCCACTCCTCCTTCTGGCGCTCGGCGGTCTCCTTCCACGCGTCCTTGGAGGCGGCCTTGTGCTGGTCGCGCATCGTCCGGGCGGCCTGCGTCAGCTCCTCGCGCAGCGTCCGCACGGTCTGCCGGACGTCCTCCTGCACGCCGCGCGCGAACTCCTGCGCCGAGGCGGCGATCTCCTCCTCCAGCTCGGCGAGCTCGTCCATCCGGCGCTCCAGCTCCTCGCGGCCCTTGGCGGTCAGCGAGTACACCTTCTTGCCCTTGATCACCTCGTGCGTGACCAGGCCCTCCGCCTCCAGCCGGGCGAGCCGCGGGTAGATGGTGCCGGGGGACGGCGAGTAGACCCCGAGGAACCGGTCCTGCAGCAGCCGGATCACCTCATAGCCGTGCCGCGGGCTCTCTTCCAGCAGCTTCAGCAGGTACAGCCGCAGCCGGCCGTGCCCGAAAACGGGGCTCACGTGCTCACTTCTCCATTCGGGGACCGGTGGTGATCTCGGGGGAGTCGTCGTCGCGGCCGAGAAGGGTGATCGCGCCGGACACGGTGTTGACCGTCAGCCGGCCGGAGCCGTCGCCGAGCTTGCCGGCGACGCTCTGCGCGATGGTCCGCTCCTGGCGGCCGAGTTCGGGGAAGGACGTCTCGATCCGCCCGGCGGCCGAGCTGAGCGAGACCTGCGCGCCGGCGGACTCGGGGATGCGCAGCGCCACCTCCCCGGACACGGTGTTGACGTCCACGCCGGCGCCGCCGGACAGCTCGACGTCGGCGGCGATGCGGCCGCTGACCGTGCGGGCGCCGAGCCGGCCGACGGACGCGGCGGCGAGGGCCAGGTCGCCGGACACGGACGTGAACGAGACCGTCCCGTCCAGGCCCTGCGCCTCGATCGCGCCGGACACGGTGTTGGCGTCGATGGCGCCCGCGACGCCGTCGAGCGTGACGTCGCCGGAGGCGCTCTTGATGGACGTGCGGGTCGTCATGCCGGTCACGATCGCGTCCGCCGACACGAGGTTCAGCGAGACCGGGCAGTCGTGCGGGACGGTCACCGTGATCTCGGCGCGCGCCTTGTGGGTGCGCAGCCAGCTCAGCACCCCCTCCCACAGCTTCTCGTGGGTGACGGTGAGCATGCCGGCCTCGTGCGTGACCACGAGCGGCGGGCCCTCGACGCCGCCGACGATGACGGACGGGCGCTCGTCGGACGCGAGGACCGAGACGCTGCCCGCGATCACCGTGACCCGCAGGGCGACCACGCCGTCGAAGTCCAGGGTGGTGGGTTCCTCGATCGTCCAGCGCGACATCGCGATGTGCCCTTCGTCCAGCTCGTCCGTCAGTAACACGATATGTCGCGTGTCTCGAAAGTCAAGACATATCGCGTATTGCGGTGCGGGTCACTCGTCGTCCTCGTCGTCCAGGCGGGCGAGCCAGGTGGCGAGGCGGTCGACGGGCGTCTCGAACTCGGGGTTCAGGTCCACGAACTCGCGGAGCCGCTCGGCCAGCCAGGTCAGGCTGACCTCCTCCGCGCCGCGCCGGTCCGTCAGCTCCTCGATGCCCCGATCGGTGAAGTACATGAGACTGGTCTTCCTATTTGATCTTGCGCTCGGGACGCCGAGGGCCCCGGCGCGAACGCACCGGAGCCCTCGGGTCTGCGTGAATCCTGCCGCCGTCAGGCCTGCTTCCGCTCGCCGAAGAGTCTGGCGATCAGCGCCTCCTGCTCGGCCTGGTGCAGCTTCGCCGAACCCACCGCGGGCGACGACGACGCCGGGCGCGACACCCGCGACATCCTCAGGCCCTCGATGTGGTGCGGCAGCTTCAGCGCCATGAACGGCCAGGCGCCCATGTTGGCGGGCTCGTCCTGCACCCACACGATCTCGGCGTCCGCCGGGTACTTCGCCAGCTCCGCCTTGATCTCGTCGACCGGCGGCGGGTAGAGCCGCTCGATCCGGACGACCGCCGTGTCGGTCGCGCCGGTCTCCCGCCGGGCCTTCACGACGTCGTAGTAGATCTTGCCGGTGGTGAGCAGCACCCGCCGCACGCCCGCCGGGTCGATCGCCGGGTCGCTCTCCGGGATGACCGGCTGGAACGCGCCGCCGGTGATCTCCGCGACCGGGGACGTGGCCGCCTTCAGCCGCAGCAGCGACTTCGGGGTGAACACGATCAGCGGCTTGTGCCGGCCCGACAGCACCTGCCAGCGCAGCAGGTGGAAGTAGTTCGCCGGCGTGGTCGGGTACACCACGGTCATGTTGTCCTGCGCGCACAGCTGCAGGTACCGCTCGATCCGCGCGGACGAGTGGTCGGGCCCCTGGCCCTCGTAGCCGTGCGGCAGCAGCAGCACGACGCTGGAGTGCTGGCCCCACTTCTGCTCGCCGGACGAGATGTACTCGTCCACCACCGACTGGGCGCCGTTGGCGAAGTCGCCGAACTGGGCCTCCCAGCAGACCAGGGCGTCGGGGCGGGTCATCGAGTAGCCGTACTCGAAGCCCATCGCCGCGTACTCGCTGAGCAGCGAGTCGTGCACGTAGAACTTCGACACGCCCTGCCCGAACTGCTTCAGCGGCGTGTACTCCTCGCCCGTCTTGCGGTCGACGAGCACCGCGTGCCGCTGGCCGAACGTGCCGCGGCGGGTGTCCTGCCCGACGAGCCGCACCGGGTGGCCGTCGATCAGCAGCGAGCCCATCGCTAGCAGCTCGCCGGTCGCCCAGTCGACCGCGTCGTCCTCGATCATCTGCGCGCGGCGCTGCAGGATCGGCTGGAGCCGCGGGTGCGGGGTGAAGCCCTCCGGCAGGCTGACCTGGGTCTCGATGATCCGCTTGACGGTCTCCTGCGGGATCGCCGTCCCGGCCTTGCCGTGGTCGATCGGGATGCGCTCCTCGACGTCCGGCTTCACGACCGAGCCCGGCTCCAGGGGCTTCTTCGCCGCCTCGCGGGTCTCGGTGAAGGCCCGCTCCAGCTGCTCCTGGTAGTCGCGGAGCGCCTGCTCGGCCTCCTCCACCGTGATGTCGCCGCGGCCGATCAGGGCCTCGGTGTAGAGCTTGCGCACCGAGCGCTTGGCGTCGATCAGGTCGTACATCAGCGGCTGGGTGAACGAGGGGTTCTCGCCCTCGTTGTGGCCCCGGCGCCGGTAGCAGACCATGTCGATGACGACGTCCTTCTTGAACGTCTGCCGGTACTCGAACGCCAGCCGGGCGACGCGCGCGCACGCCTCCGGGTCGTCGCCGTTCACGTGGAAGATCGGCGCCTGGATCATCCGCGCCACGTCCGTCGCGTACACGCTGGACCGCGAGTACTCGGGGGCGGTGGTGAAGCCGACCTGGTTGTTGATGATGACGTGCACGGTGCCGCCGGTGCGGTAGCCGCGCAGCTGCGACAGGTTCAGCGTCTCGGCCACCACGCCCTGCCCGGCGAACGCGGCGTCGCCGTGGATCAGGATCGGCAGCACGGTGAAGCCGGCCTCGCCGACGTCCAGGACGTCCTGCTTGGCGCGGACGACGCCCTCCAGCACCGGGTCGACGGTCTCCAGGTGCGACGGGTTCGCGACCAGCTCGCAGTGGATCTTGGAGCCGTCGCGCGCGACGAAGTCGCCGGACGCGCCGAGGTGGTACTTCACGTCGCCGGAGCCCTGCGCGCTGCGCGGGTCGAGGTTGCCCTCGAACTCGCCGAAGATCTGCCCGTAGGACTTGCCGACGATGTTGGCGAGGACGTTCAGCCGGCCGCGGTGCGCCATGCCGATGACGACCTCGTCCAGGCTGGCCTTCGCCGCAGCCGAGATCACCGAGTCCAGCAGCGGTATGACGGACTCGCCGCCCTCCAGGGAGAAGCGCTTCTGCCCGACGAACTTCGTCTGCAGGAACGTCTCGAACGCCTCGGCGCTGTTGAGGCGGCGCAGCACGTGCAGCTGCTCCTCGCGCGACGGCTTCTCGTGCGGGACCTCGACGCGCTCCTGGATCCAGGCGCGCTCCTCCGGGTCCTGGATGTGCATGTACTCGATGCCGACCGTGCGGCAGTACGCCATCCGCAGCACGCCGAGGATGTCGCGCAGCTTCATCGTCGGCTTGCCGCCGAACCCGCCGGTGGCGAACTCGCGCTCCAGGTCCCACAGGGTGAGGCCGTGCTTGAGGATGTCGAGGTCGGGGTGGCGGCGCTGCTTGTACTCCAGCGGGTCGGTGTCGGCCATCAGGTGGCCGCGGACCCGGTAGGCGTGGATCAGCTCGTGGACGCGGGCGACCTTGGCGACGTCGTCGTCGTGGGTGGCGGAGATGTCCTTGACCCAGCGCACCGGCTCGTACGGGATGCGCAGCGCCTCGAAGATCTCGTCGTAGAAGCCGTCCGCGCCGAGCAGCAGCTCGTGGATGCGGCGCAGGAAGTCGCCGGACTGCGCGCCCTGGATGATCCGGTGGTCGTAGGTGGAGGTCAGCGTCATCACCTTGCTGATCCCCATGCGCGACAGCGTCTCGCCGGACGCGCCCGCGAACTCGGCCGGGTACTCCATCGCGCCCACGCCGATGATCGTGCCCTGGCCGGGCATCAGCCGCGGCACCGAGTGGACCGTGCCGATCGTGCCCGGGTTCGTCAGGCTGATCGTGGTGCCCTGGAAGTCCTCCAGGGTGAGCTTGCCGCCCCGGGCCTTGCGGACGATTTCCTCGTAGGCGGCCCAGAACTGGCGGAAGTCCAGTGTGTCGGCGGCCTTGATGCTCGGCACGACGAGCTGCCGGGAGCCGTCGCTCTTCTGCAGGTCGATGGCCAGCCCGAAGTTGACGTGCTCCGGCCTGATCAGCACGGGCTTGCCGTCGACCTCGGTGTAGGCGGCGTTCATCTCGGGCATCGCCGCGAGCGCCTTGACGATCGCGTACCCGATGAGGTGCGTGAACGAGACCTTGCCGCCGCGCCCGCGCTTGAGGTGGTTGTTGATGACGATGCGGTTGTCGATCAGCAGCTTCGCCGGGACGGCCCGCACGCTCGTCGCCGTGGGGACGCCGAGGCTGGCCTCCATGTTGGCGGCGGTCCGGGCGGCGACGCCGCGCAGCCGGACCTCCTCGGCGCCCGCCGGCACCGGCGGCGGAGCAGGCTTCTCCGCCGTCTTCGGGGCCGGCTGCGGCGCGGGCTTCGGCGGCGCCGGGGGCGGCGCCACCGGGCGCTGCGCCGTCGGCGGAGCGGCCGCGGTGCCGTTGGCGGCCTGGGCCGCGCTCTCGGCGTTCGCCGGCGGGGACGCGGGGCCCGCGGACGGCGGTCGGCTGTCCGGCTGGTAGTCCGCGAAGAAGTTCCACCAGGCTTCGTCAACGGAGTTCGGGTCTTCGAGGTACTTCTGGTACAGCTCGTCGACCAGCCACTCGTTGGCGCCGAAATCTGTGATCTTTGGGTCGGCACTAGTTTGCGACGACTCTGTCGACACGGCGGAGATCGCCCTCTTCCGCTGCTCGCAGGTGAGTTCTGAGACGTCCCCCAGGCTACTGTAGAGACGGCGCCGCCGGGCGAATCAGTGCGTGTGGGGCGGGACGGTCGGCCCCTCGCTGGCCTGGACGAGGACGAAGCCCTGACCCTGGTAGGCCAGCTGCATGGCCTCGCCGCTGCCGCGGCCGATGAGCGCGCCCGCCTTGAAGGTGCGGTTGACGCCGACCTGGAGGCTGGTGCTCCACGCCACGGCGGACTGGCCGTCCGCGAACGTCGGGGCGCGGCCGCAGTCGAGCATGACGGGGGTGCCGTGCGTGGTGAGGGCCACCCAGCCGGTGCCGGTCAGCGTGGTGTTGAACAGGCCGCCCGCGGCGATGCCCGCGCCCTGGACGCGGTTGATGTCCCACTGCAGGGTCGAGTCGAAGGCGAGGATGTTCTTGCCGTTGACGGTGAGGCCCTCGTTCTCCAGGTAGAAGAGGTGGATGTCGTCGGCGTCGTTCGCGACGAACAGCAGCCCCTGGCCCTTGACGCGCATCAGCGGCACGCCCTCGCCGGTGAGGGCCTTCTTCATGAACTTGCCGATGCCGCCGGAGCCCTCGTAGTCGAACTCCATCTGGCCCTGGAACGCGACCATGGAGCCCTGCCGGGCGAGGACGTCCCCGTTGAGGTGGACGCGGAGCATCTTGGAGTTCTGGAGGGCGAAATGGCCGGGAAGCTGCTGGCCCTGATCGAGGTTGCCGAAGAACTGGCTGCGCATGGTCGGGTCATGCCTTTCGTGCGGATCGGTGCAGATCCGCCAGCATAACTACGGACGGAGTCAGCGGTCCCGGCCGTGCGGAGCGGTCCAGTCGACGGCCGGGCCCTTGGCGACCACGCCGGACGGATTGATGTTGCGCTGCGTCACGTAGTAGTGGCGCTTGATGTGGTCGAAGTTCGTCGTCTCGCCGAACGCGGGGATCGAGTACAGGTCGCGCGCGTACGCCCAGAGGTTCTCGTAGTCGACCAGGCGCCGCAGGTTGCACTTGAAGTGCCCGTGGTAGACGGCGTCGAAGCGGGCCAGCGTGGGGTAGAGGCGGACGTCGGCTTCGGTGATCTCGTCGCCGAACAGGTAGCGGCTGGAGGAGAGGCGCTCCTCCAGGCGGTCGAGGGTGTCGAAGAGGGCGTCGAACGCCTCCTCGTAGGCGTCCTGGGATGTGGCGAACCCCGCCTTGTAGACCCCGTTGTTGACGGTGGTGTAGACGAGGTCGTTCAGCTCGTCGATCTCGGCGCGGAGCGCCTCCGGGTACAGGTCGGGCGCCCCCGGCCGGTGGTGGGCGGTGAACTCCGTCTCGAACATCGTGGTGATGTTCGGGAAATCGTTGGTGACCAGGCGCCCGGTCTCGGTGTCCCAGATGCACGGGACGGTGTAGCGGCCCTGGAACGAGGGGTCGGTGGAGAGGTACAGCTCGGACAGGAAGACCGCGCCTGTGACGGGGTCGCGGTCGGGGAACCGCCAGCCCCTCTCGTCCCTGATGGGGTCGACGACGGCGACGCTGATCGCGTCCTCCAGGCCGAGCAGGCGCCGGACGATGAGGGTCCGGTGCGCCCACGGGCACGCGTAGGAGACGAACAGCCGGTAGCGGCCGGGTTCGGCGGGATACCCGGACGACCCGTCCGCGGTGATCCGGTCGGTGAACCGGTTCGGCTGCCGGACGAACCGGCCTCCTTCGACCTCCTGAACGCTCATGCGTGCCTCCATGGTCGCCGGGCCCGGTCTCGGCCGCCGGGCCCGATGTCCGGCCGCCGGGCGCCGTCATCGTCCGAACGGCCGATCCGGGCAGGGGAACCCCGCGGCTACCATAACCGTCGTTACCAGGTGTGAAACGGCCGCGGTCGCGGTCCCGGCGTACGAGATGGCGGGGGTCCATGCTCGAGCAGTTCAACGCCCTGGTGGACGGGCTCCCGCCCGCGACGGTCTACCTCCTCATCGCGGCGCTGGTGTTCGCCGAGGCGGCGCTGTTCGTCGGGTTCGTGTTCCCGGGCGAGACGGCGATCGTCGTCGGCGGCGTCCTCGCGAGCCAGGACGTGCTGTCGCTCGCGCTGCTGCTCGTCATCGCGGTGGGCGCGGCGGTCGTGGGCGACTCCGTCGGCTACGAGATCGGCCGCAGGTACGGGCCGCGGCTGCTGGACGTCCGGATGATGCGCAAGCACCGAGCCAAGGTCGCGGGCGCGCAGGACCTCATCCGCCGCAGGGGCGCGTTCGCGGTGTTCATCGGGCGGTTCACCGCGCTGCTGCGGGCGCTCATGCCGGCGCTGGCGGGCAGTTCGCGGCTGCCGTACCCGAAGTTCCTGGCGTTCAACGTCGTCGGCGGCGTGACCTGGGTGGTGACGTTCACGCTCGGTGGCTACTTCGCCGGCGCGGCGTTCGAGCACGCGGCGAAGCTGGCGGGCCGGGGCCTCGCGATCGGGCTCGCGGTGGCGGCCGTCGCGGCGCTGGCGGTGTGGCGGGTCCGCAAGCGCCGCAGGGAGGCCCGCGAGGAGGCCGGGGCGCAGGCCGGCGCGGAGGGGGGCGCCGATGCCGGCGCGGAGGCCGGGGGCGCTCCCGCGCGGCCGCTGCCGTAGCGGCCGCGGCGGGCGGTCACACGTGCATGCGGCCGCTGATCATCGGCAGGTCGAGGTAGGTGCGGATCCCGGGTTCGGCGGCGCACACGGCCGGGACGGAGTTCAGCGCGTGCGCGGACGCGGCGGAGATCACATCGGAGACCCAGTCCTCGCCGGCGGCGAGCGTCAGCGACGGGCGGCCGTCCACCCGCAGCGAGTACCCGGGCCGCCCCCACTCGTCGGACATCCGCGCGGCGTCGGCCTTGTGCACCACCTCGACGGTGATGACGGGGCGCCCGGCGGCGATGCCGCTGAACGTCCAGCGGGCCGCGGCGACGGTGCCCCGCGGGATCGGGCCGGCCGCGGTGGCGAGGTCGGTGCCGGCGAGCCGGTAGTCGACGTCCACGTCGATCTCGTCGAGGTCGACGCCGAGGCCCGCCGCGACCAGGTGCAGGCTCTCGCCGAACATCGCGCGCATCGCGGCGCGGTTCGGCCGCAGCGCCCGCTGGTAGGCCTCCTCGGACTTGCCGAAGCCGAGCATGTCGTGGATCATCCGCCAGGACGGGTGGCGGGCGAAGTCGGAGCACTCGCGGGCGTAGACGTGGGTGATCCGCCGGGACAGCCGCGACAGCACCAGCGGCATGACGTCGGCCATGAAGCCGCCGCTGACGCCGCTGCCGTGCACGGTCGTCCCGCCCCGCTTGCACGCCTGCTCCAGCTCGCCGACGAACTGCGGGCCGTGCGCGTGCGGGTAGACGAGCCCGCTGAGGGAGATCACGTTCTTGCCGGACGCCAGCAGCGCGCAGATCGTGTCGAGCTCGGCGAACCGGTCGTGCACCGGGCTCGGGGCGTAGATCACGCAGTCGGCGTCCAGCGCCAGGATGTCCTCGATGTCGCGGGTCGCGGCGACCCCGATGGGATCGCGGCCGGCGAGGGCCCCGGCGTCGGCGCCTTCCTTGGCGGGGGTGTGCACCCAGACGCCGGCCAGCTCCATGTCGCCGCGGTCGAGGACGCCCCTGATCGCGCTGCGTCCGAGCGTGCCCGTCGCCCACTGCACGATGCGGTACGGGCGGCGGCCTGCGGTCGGCGCATCGGCAAGGGTCATCGAGACGGGACCTCCGTTGCTCCTCGCGCGTTGCTCCCTGCGTTCGCCCGAGACTACGCGGCGGCTCCGGCGAATTGCGGCGTTCAGCGCAACTTCCCTTCCGCCCATCGTACGCGGGGGAGGACCCCGGTGGAGCGTGCCCGAGCGAGATTCGGTTTAGTGGGTACCACTTGGTAACCCCCGGATGGTTTCCTGGGGGCGGACGATGTGAGGAGAAGCGAATGTCGGAACTGCGCTACGACGGCCGGGTCGCGGTCGTGACCGGGGCCGGCCACGGCCTCGGCCGGCAGCACGCCCTGGAGCTCGCCGCGCGCGGCGCGAAGGTCGTCGTCAACGACCTCGGCGGCGACCGGTCCGGTGTCGGCGCCTCCGCCGGCCCCGCCCAGGAGGTCGTGGACGAGATCGCGAAGAACGGCGGCGAGGCCGTCGCGAACCCCGACAACGTCGCGACCCCCGAGGGCGCGCAGGCCGTGGTCAAGACCGCGCTGGACGCGTTCGGCAAGGTCGACATCGTCGTCAACAACGCGGGCATCCTGCGCGACAAGTCCTTCAAGAACATGTCCGTCGAGGAGTTCGACGCGGTCATCGCCGTCCACCTGCGCGGTTCGTTCCTGGTGTCGAGCGCCGCCTGGCCGCACCTGCGCGAGCAGGGCTACGGCCGGATCGTGAACACCTCGTCCCCGGCGGGCCTGTTCGGCAACTTCGGCCAGGCCAACTACGCCACGGCGAAGATGGGCCTGGTCGGGTTCACCAAGACCCTCGCGCACGAGGGCGCCAAGTACAACATCAAGGCCAACGCGATCGCCCCGGTCGCCTGGACCCGGATGACCGAGGACCTGCTGCCCGCGGACTTCGCCGACAAGCTGGGCGTCGAGCAGGTGACGCCGCTCGTCGCCTGGCTGGTGCACGAGGCCAACGAGGACTCCGGCGAGGTCTACACCGTCGGCGGCGGCCGGATCGCGAAGATCTTCATCGCGGAGGGCCCCGGCTACGGGCAGAAGACCACCCTGACGGTCGAGGACGTCCGGGACAACTGGGCGGCCGTCAGCGCCGCCGAGCCGCTGACGGTGTTCAAGAACGTCGGCGAGCAGATGGGCCCGCTGATCCAGCAGCTCACCTCCTGAGCCGTTGAGCGGGATCAAGCTCGACCGCCGGGACGGGGTCGTCACGATCACCCTGTCCCGGCCGGAGCGCCTGAACGCCGTCGACGGCGCCCTGACCGAGGAGATGCTCGACGCCCTCAACGAGCTGGCGCGCGACCCGTCCACCCACGTGGTCGTGCTCACCGGCGAGGGCCGCGGGTTCTGCTCGGGCATGGACATCCAGGGCGGCGACCCGGGCGGGGAGAGCGCCGAGGGCCGCGTCCAGCGGCTCTACCGGGGCATCGCGCGCGGCGCCGAGGTCACCGCCCGGCTGCGGGAGATCCCGCAGCCGGTGATCGCGGCGCTGCACGGCCCGGTCGCGGGCATGGGGGTGTCCTGGGCGCTGGCCTGCGACCTGCGGGTCGCCGACCCGACCACCCGGTTCGTCGTGCCGTTCACGAACCTCGGCCTGTCGGCCGGGGACTGCGGGCTCTCCTGGCTGCTGCCGCGCCTGATCGGCCCGGCGAAGGCCGCGGAGGTCGCCTACCGCGCGCAGCGGCTGGACGTGCACCGCGCCGACGAGCTCGGCCTGATCACCGAGATCACCGCCGAGGGCGCGGACCTGGCGGGCGCGCAGGCGCTCGCCGGCGAGCTGCTCGCCAAGTCCCCGTACGGCCTGCGCCGCACGAAGGAACTGCTCAACGCGTCCCTGGACGCGCCCGGCCTCCGCCGCCAGCTCGCCGCGGAGACGGCCGTCCAGACGCTCGCCTTCTTCAGCGAGGACCTCGCGGAGGGCATGGCGGCGACGCTGGAGAAGCGCGCGCCGGAATTCAAGAACCGCTGACGACGCTGGCTGGAAAGGCCCAGGGGGACGGCCCCTGGGCCGCCCGGCGAGCCGCCCGGGGAGGGGCCTACTCGGCGAGGGCGGTGGAGAGCGCCTCCACGTAGCGCAGGGCGGCCAGGCGCGCCAGGGCCGGGTGGGCGCCGAGCGGCGCCGAGTAGGGGGCGCCCACGACCGCGGCGGCGGACGCGACCAGCGCCGCCTCCGGCTCGGGGCCGATCAGGTGCGGCGCGACCGCGATGGACGCGGCGCCCGCCGCGCGCAGCTGCTCCGCCGCGGCCTTGACGGACGCCTCGTCGTTCAGCGAGGCGGTGAAGACCGGCGCGGCCAGCCGGGAGGCGAGCAGCACGCCGGTGACCTCGGCCTGCCGGACGGCGGTCGCGTCCCCCGGCGTCGCGACGATGACGCCGGACGCGGCGGTCACCATCGTCATCAGCCGGATCCGGTCGGCGCGGGCGAGGCCGGCGTCGGCGAGCCGGTCGTGCAGCGCCTCGGCGATGAGCGGGTGCGGGCCGAGCGGCTCGGCGGCGACGGCGCGCACCGGCGAGGAGGCCACGGCGCCGTGCACGGCCCGGTCGAACCTCGGGTCGGGGCCGGTGGACAGCGGCACCACGACGGCCGCTAGCTCGTCCGGCTCCTGCCGCAGCCCGGCGAGGACGCCGTGCAGGCCCGCCTCCTCGCCGTCCAGGTAGCCGACGGCCGCGGGCTGGCCGGTGTGCTCCATCTCGACGAGCCTGGCCAGCTCGGCGGCGGTCTCGGCGCCGGCCTGCCGGGCGTGCCCGGGCACGGCCAGGACCAGCGTGGGGGATCCGGGGGGCAGGAGGAAGGACTCGTCGCCGCGGTGCCGGCCGCCGCGGGGGGCGCGGCGGCGTCGCGACGGCAGTGCCTCGGATGCCTGGCTTTCGGGACTCACGGCGGGAATCGTAACGCCCTCGGGCCCGGGAGCAGTCCTCCCGTCCCGGTGGACCGTGTCCCTCGGCCCGGCGGGGGCGACCTCGTTCCGGCCTCCGTCGTTGCCTGTATGGATCGCGGGTCTCCTTCCCGTGCCGGCGCGACGCGAGCGGTGGTGAAGAAGCAGAGTATGGCGCAATGCTCCCGAGCAACAGGGGGAAATGAAGCAAATTGTCCTGATTTGCCGCTATCCGGTTGCGGCGGATGCGGCAAGATCACCCGGGCCGTGCGCATCGCCGCAGGTGACGCGGAAGGACACCAATGCGTCCGAAAGGCGCCAAAGGGGTTGCGGTCCCGTCACGGGCCGCCTTTATGATCCATGGACCCTCCTGGCCGGAACGTTCGAGGTCACATGAAAACCCCCCGTACGCGATCGATTCGCTCCAAGGTGACCGCGCTGCTGCTCGTGCCACTGCTCTCGCTGGTCGCGCTGTGGGGGTACGCCGCGAGTGCCAGCGGCCGCGAAGCCCTGGCCCAGCGCAAATACCACACCCTCGACCGCAAGTTCGGGCCGAGCGGCCAGAGCGTGCTGGTCGAGCTGGGCAGGGAGCGGCAGATGTCCGCGACGTTCCTCAGCACGCCGCGCAACAGCCCCGGCGGGCCGCCCGTCTCCCTCGTCGCCCAGCGCGCCCGCGTCGACCAGGCCGTCGAGCGGTTCCGCGTCGAGGCCACCTCCGAGGCCGCGCAGGACGCGACGACCGAGGAGATGGACAGCCGCGTCACCGACGTCCTGCGGGCGTTCGGCGGGCTCGGCGGGCTCCGCGCGGCGGTCGACGGCAGGCTCGTCGACCGGCTGACCGCGATCAACAGCTACAGCACGATGGTCGACGACCTCCACCGGCTGTACGACGGCCTCATCGTCATCGACGACGCCGACGTCTACAACTGGACGCTGTCCACCCGGCACGCGGCCCGCGGCATGGAGCTGCTGCAGCGGGAGAACGCGCTGATCGCGTCCGCCGTCGTCACCAAGGGCCGGATGACCCCCGCCGAGCACCGGCTGTTCGTCGAGATGGTCGGCGAGCAGCGCTGGCAGTGGATCAAGCAGCGCACGCTGCTCGACCCCGTCGTCTACCGGACCGGCGTCGCGCCGGTTTTCGCGTCGCCGCAGTACCAGAACTTCAAGTCGATCGAGGACCGCATCGCGAACGCGGACCCGCGCAAGGTGCTGCCCGTCGGGACCCAGGAGTGGCAGCGGACCGCGGAGCCGCTGATCCAGTCGATCAACGAGATGGTCCTCGACAACTCCCGGCAGGCCGCCGAGCACGCCGACCAGCAGGGCCGCGACGCCTACGTCCGGCTCGGCGTCGTCGGCGGGATCGGCCTGCTGGCCATCCTCGCGTCGGTGCTGCTGTCGCTGCGGTTCGCGCGCGGGTTCATCCGCGAGCTGGTCGGGCTGCGCGGCTCCGCCGAGGAGCTGGCCGAGCGGCGGCTGCCCGGCGTCGTCGAGCGGCTCAGCCGCAACGAGAGCGTGGACGTCGCCGCGGAGGCGCCGCCCCTGCACGCGGGCAGCACCACCGAGATCGCCCAGCTCGCCGACTCGTTCGCCAAGGTGCAGCGGACCGCCGTCGACGCCGCCGTCGGCCAGGCCGAGCTGCGCGCCGGCGTCAGCCGCATCTTCCTCAACATCGCCCGCCGCAACCAGTCGCTGCTGCACCGCCAGCTCACGATGCTGGACGGGCTGGAGAGCCGCGCCGAGGCCGACGACCTGGAAGACCTGTTCCGCATCGACCACCTCACCACCCGCATGCGGCGGCACGCGGAGAGCCTGATCATCCTGTCCGGCGCCACCCCCGGGCGCGGCTGGCGGCAGCCCGTCCGGATCGCCGACGTGCTGCGCGCCGCGGTCTCGGAGATCGAGGACTACACCCGCGCCACCGTCCTCACCGACTCCGCGGACGGCCTCATCGGCGCCGCCGTGACCGACGTCGTCCACCTGCTCGCCGAGCTGATCGAGAACGCCGCGACGTTCTCCCCGCCGAACACCGAAGTGCGGGTCAAGGCCGAGCGGGTCGGCGCCGGGTTCGCCGTCGAGATCGAGGACCGCGGCCTCGGCGTCAAGCCGGAGCTGCTCGCCGAGGCCAACCGGCGGCTCGCCGAGCCGCCCGAGTACGACCTCGTCGACACCGACCAGCTCGGCCTGTTCGTCGTCGCGCGGCTCGCCGCCCGGCACGACATCTCCGTGACGCTGCAGCGGTCCCCGTACGGCGGCGTGACCGCGGTCGTGCTGCTGCCGCACGAGCTGGTCGTCCCGGCGGAGCAGATGGCGGCGGGCATGCTGCCCCCGGGCGCGGAGCCCGGCGAGGCGTCCCCGCTCGACGCGCGGGCGGACGGCGAGCGGGGTTCCGCGCCCGCGCCGCACGGCGAGGCCGTCGTCCCGCTGCGCGACGCCGACCGCACGGAGTCGGCGCCCGCCGAGCCGGAGCCCGTGGACGCCGAGCTGGTGGAGCCCGAGGGCGCGGACGCGGAGCCCGCGCAGGCCCGGGTCGCGGAGGAGCCGCCCGTGCTGCCGGAGCTGACCGGGCCGTGGGGCGACCCCGAGCGCCCGGCGGCCCCGGTCCCGCCGCGTCCGGCGCCGAACCCCTGGTCCGACGAGGCCGTACCGCAGCCCGTGGCGACCGTGGAGCAGGACGTGGAGCAGGAGGAGGACGGCGGCGCGCGCGCCGCCGAGGACGACGACTGGGAGCCGGCGGCGACGCACGCCGGGCTCCCCCGCAGGGTCAGGCAGAAGAACCTGGCGCCGCAGCTGCGCAAGAGGCCCCCGCCGCCGCCGGTACCGGCGGGCGGGGGACCCTCCGGAGGCATCGCACGCTCGCCCGAGGAGGCACGCTCGCTGATGGCATCGATACAGCAGGGATGGCGGCGCGGCCGCGCGACGGATGTGGGGGATGAGGGAACCCGATGATGCACAACACCGTGACCGGTGAGCTGAACTGGCTGCTCAACGACTTCGCCGAACGGGTGACGACGGTGCGGCAGGCGGTGATCCTGTCGCGGGACGGCCTGGCGGTCGCGGCCTCCAACGAGCTCGCCCGCGAGGACGCCGAGCACCTGTCGGCGCTGGCGTCCGGCGTGCAGAGCCTCGCGCGCGGCGCCGGCCGGCACTTCGCCGGCGGCAACGTCCGGCAGACCATCATCGAGATGGACGCGCTGCTGCTGTTCGTGACGGCCGCGGGCGACGGCACCTGCCTCGCCGTCCTCGCCGAGGCGGAGGCCGACGCCGGCCTGGTGGCCTACGAGATGGCCGTGCTGGTCAAGCGGGTCGGGCAGCACCTGCAGGCGAGCCCGAGGTTCGGCGGTGACGCGGCCGGCGAGGAGTTCGGAGGCGCCGGGGGAGCCGCGCCGCGAGGATTCTGACCGATGGACCCCTCGGCAGAGCGGTGGCTGGACCGGGACGCCGGTCCGCTCGTGCGTCCGTACGCGCTGACCCGGGGCCGGACCCGCCCGGACGGGGACGGCTTCGAGCTCATCGCGGTCGTGGCCGCCACCGGCGTCCCGCCCGGTGACCGGCTGCGCTACAGCCCCGACCACGCGCGCGTGCTGCGCCGCTGCGCGTCGCCGGTCCCGGTCGTCGACCTGGCGGCCGACCTCGGGCTGCCCATCGGCGTCGTCCGGGTGCTGCTCGGCGACCTGCGGGAGGAGGGGCTCGTCGCGGTCGTCGCCGAGGCGCAGCCCGCGGCCGGGCGGCGCCCGCCGAACGGCGTGCTGAGGGAGGTGCTCAATGGCCTACGCGCACTCTGAGCGGACGGGCCTCGCCTCCCGCCCGCCGGTGACCACCAAGATCCTCATCGCGGGCGGGTTCGGCGCCGGCAAGACGACGATGGTGGGCTCGATCAGCGAGATCAGGCCGCTGCACACCGAGGAGCCGCTGACCGACCGCGGCGTCGGGGTGGACGACGTGTCCGGCGTCGGCGCCAAGTCGACCACGACCGTCGCCATGGACTTCGGCCGCATCACGCTGTCGGACCAGCTGCTGCTCTACCTGTTCGGCACGCCCGGCCAGGAGCGGTTCTGGTTCATGTGGGACGAGCTGGCGGCCGGGGCGATCGGCGCCGTCGTGATCGCCGACACCCGCCGGCTGGCGGGCTCCTTCCCGGCCATCGACTACTTCGAGCGCCGCGGCGTCCCGTTCGTCGTCGCGGTGAACTGCTTCGACGGGGTGCGGACGCACAGCGCCGAGGACATCGCGATCGCGCTCGACCTGGACCCCGGCGTCCCGGTCGTGCTGTGCGACGTCCGCCGCCGCGAGTCGTCCAAGGAGGTGCTCATCGCGCTGATGGAGCACGTGCTGAGCTGGCCGGACGAGGAGCAGGACCGGACCGGGGCGCCGGGCGGTGATCGGATGACCGATCACCGCGAACCCGCGACGTAGTAGGCTCCGGCACACCCCCGTACTAGACGCATCGGGAGGTTCCCCCGCATGTCCCACCCCCCAATGCCGTACGACCCAGTGCAGGAGGACGAGACAGTGAGCAGGGTCCGCCAGCCGTGATGGCCCGCGGTTTCGCCTCCATCCGGGCGAGGATCACGCTGCTGGTCCTCGTGCCGCTGCTGGCGCTCGCCTCGCTGTGGGCGTTCCTCACCGGCATCACCTACGGCGACGCGCACCAGCTGCTGCAGAGCCGCCAGTTCCAGCAGAAGACGGTGCTGCCCACCCAGCGGCTCATCGACGGGCTGCAGAAGGAGCGGCGGCTGTCGCTGGCCGAGCTGGGCGGCGCCCGCAACGACCCCGGCGTGCTGCGCACGCAGCGGCAGGCGACCGACGAGGCGGCCGAGGAGGTGCGCGAGGGGGCCCGCGACGGCGGGCTGCGGGGCGCGATCCAGCCGGAGGTCGTCCGGAAGCTGGACGACCTCGTGGCCAAGCTCGGCGAGCTGAAGTCCATCCGCCGCAGCGTGGACGAGCGGACCGGCGGGCGCGCCGAGGTGCTCCGCGCGTACAGCGAGCTCGTCGACGGCGGCTTCGCGGTCTACAGCTCGACCGCGCCGGCGGACGGGTCCATCACCGCCCGCGCCCGCACGCTCACCTCCTTCGGGCTGGCCCGCGAGTTCATGTCCCGCGAGGACGCCCTGCTCACCGGCGCGCTCGCCGCGGGCCGCATCACCGCGGCCGAACGCGCCCAGTTCGCCAAGCTCGTCGGGGCGCACCACACGATGCACGAGGTCAGCGCGCGCGACCTGTCCGCCGCCGACCACGCCCGGTACGAGCGCCTGATGTCCTCGCCCGCCTTCGTGCGGATGACGAAGCTGGAGGACCAGGTCATCGCCGGCGCCGAACCGCCGCAGGCCGCGGCGCGCCGGGCCGGCGCCCCGGGCACCGGCGCGAACGGGACGGGCACGAACGGGACCGGCGCGAACGGGACCGGCGCGAACGGGACCGGCACCGCCGCGACGCCCGGGCACGCGCACGGCACGCAGCCGGACGGGCAGCAGAACGCGCAGCCGGGTAAGCAGCCGAGCACCGTGCGGGGCGTCGCCGTCATCGAGCCCAGCGTCTGGCGGTCGGTCGCCGACACGGCCAACGGGCAGCTGTACCAGCTGGAGAACCACATCCTCGACGGGGTCGTCGCCCGCGGCCAGCACATCGCGATCGGCGCGTTCACCCGGCTCGGCCTCGCCGGCGGCCTCGGGCTCGCCGCGATCGTGCTGTCGTCCCTCCTCGCGGTGCGCGTCTCCCGGCGGCTGGTGCGCGAGTGCCGCACGCTCGCGGGCGGCGTCGTCGACTTCACCCAGAAGCGGCTGCCGAAGCTCGCCGAGCAGATCATCGCCGGGCGCCCCGCCGAGCCCGAGCCGGAACCCGAGCTCGACTACCGCATCACCGAGATCCGGCAGATCGCCGAGTCGTTCGACCGGGCCCGCGCGGCCGTGCTGGAGGCCGCCGAGGGCGAGGTCGCGGCGCGGCGCGGCATCAGCGAGGTGTTCGTCAACCTCGCGCGCCGCAACCAGGCGCTGCTGCACCGCCAGCTCAGCCTGCTCGACACGATGGAGCGCCGCACCGAGGACCCGTCCGAGCTGTCGGACCTGTTCCGCCTCGACCACCTCGCGACCCGCATGCGCCGGCACGCCGAGGGCCTGGTCATCCTGGCCGGCAAGAGCGCCGGGCGCGGCTGGCGGCGCCCCGTCCCGCTGGTGGACGTGGTGCGCGGCGCGGTCGCCGAGGTCGAGGACTACCCGCGCGTCCGGGTGCAGCCGCTGCCGCGGGTCGCGCTGCTCGGCTCGGCCGTCGCCGACGTCATCCACCTGCTCGCCGAGGTGGTGGAGAACGCCACCACGTTCTCGCCGCCGCAGTCGCCGGTGCGGGTCAGCGGGCAGGCCGTCGCCAGCGGCTTCGCGATCGAGGTCGAGGACCGCGGCCTCGGGATGACCGAGGAGGCGCTGCGCGCCGCCAACGAGCGGCTCGCGAACCCGCCCGAGTTCGACCCGTCCGACAGCGCGCAGCTCGGCCTGTTCGTCGTGGCGCGGCTGGCGCAGCGGCACGGCATCACGGTCACGCTGCGCCCGTCCCCCTACGGCGGGACGACCGCGATCGCGCTGATCCCCGCCTCGCTCATCGTGGAGAACGCCGCCGACGCGGAGCCGCCCGCACGCCGTCCCACCGGGCCGCTGCAGGAGCTGCCGGACCAGGCCGCGGCGCTGTCGGCGTCGGCGAGCCGCACGGGAGGCGAGTCCGGCGGGGTGATGCGGCTGGTCGCCGAGCCCGTCGCCCCGCTGCCCGCCTCGCAGCCGGTCCGGGGGTCCGCGCCGGCCGAGGCGCCGCCGGAGCCTGCGGCGCCGCCGAAGGAGGGCGAGCTGCCCAAGCGCAGGCGCCAGACCCACCTGGCGCCGCAGCTGAAGGAGCGGGTGGACGCGCATCTCGCGGCGCAGGGGCAGGCGCCGCCCGCGGCCGCCGAGCCGCCGGGTTCGCCGCCCGCGCCGGAGCCGGCCGGGATGCCGCTCGCCGCGCCCGTCCCCGTGGACGAGCCCCCGCCGCCCGCCGGGCCGCCCGCCGAACCGCCCGGGACCGCGCCGGCCGGGACCGCGCCGGCCGGGACCGCTCCAGGCGGGACCGCCCCGCCGGACGCGGACCAGGGCGACGACGCGGCCCGCTCGGCCGAGGCGATGCGATCGATGTTGTCCGCCATGCAGGCCGGCTGGCAGCGTGGCAGGCAGGACGCGGCCGACGCGGAGGCATCCGGCTCGGCGCAGGCCGCGCACAACCCCGGTGACCAGGAGGACGACACCCGATGACACATGCCCAGCACTCCGGCGCGGAGGTCCCGGGCGGAGCCGGAGGTGACCTGAACTGGCTGCTGGACAGTCTCGTCCAGCGGGTCGCCCCGGTGCAGAACGCGGTGGTGCTGTCCAGCGACGGGCTGAAGATCGCCGCGTCCAGCGGCCTCGCCCGCGAGGAGTCCGACCACCTGGCCGCGGTCGCCGCCAGCTTCCAGAGCCTCGCGCGCGGGGCCGGGGAGTCCTTCGGCGGCGGCCCCGTCCGGCAGACCATCGTGGAGATGGAGTCGTCGTTCCTGTTCGTGACGGCCGCCGGGCGCGGGGCCTGCCTCGCCGTGCTGGCCGCCGCCGACGCCGACCTCGGGATCATCGCCTACGAGATGGCGATGCTCGTCACCCGGGTCGGCCGGCACCTGTCCGCCGACCCGCGGGTGGCCGCGGCCGAGCCCGGCGGGCTGTGACATGGGCGGCACGGCCTGGTACGACGACGCGGCGGGGCCCGTGGTCCGCCCGTACGCGCTCACCGGGGGCCGGACGCACTACGACGGCGAGGAGTTCGACCTCGTCGCGCTGATCGCCGCGGCGGACCCGCCGGCGCCCGCGGACGACGCGCTTCCCGCGCCGCCGTGGGCCCCGGAGCCGGAACATGACATGATCCTGGAGCTTTGCCGCACCCCGTTGTCGGTCGCCGAGATAGCGTCGGATCTGGAACTCCCCCTCGGGGTGGTCCGTGTCCTGCTCGGTGATCTGCTCGACCACTCGCTGATTCAGGTCCGGCGTCCCGCGCCGGTGGCGCAGTTCCCCAGCGAGCGCGTACTCAAGGAAGTGATCGATGGAATCCGTGCGCTCTGACGCGGCCGCCCACCACGGCGAGTCCGCGCTGACGGTGAAGATCCTCGTGGCCGGTGGTTTCGGCGTCGGTAAGACCACCCTGGTGAGCGCGGTCAGCGAGATCCGTCCGCTGCGCACCGAGGAGGCACTGACCGAGAAGAGCATCGGGATCGACGACACCACCGCCGTCGCGAACAAGACCACGACGACCGTGGCGATGGACTTCGGCCGCATCACGCTGCCGAACGGCCTGGTCCTGTTCGTCTTCGGCACCCCCGGCCAGGACCGCTTCTGGTTCATGTGGGACGAGCTGGCCAAGGGCGCGCTCGGCGCGGTCGTCCTGGTCGACACCCGCCGCCTCGCCGACTGCTTCGCCTCGGTCGACTACTTCGAACGGCGCGGCGTCCCGTTCATCATCGGGGTCAACCGGTTCGACGGCGCCGGCCACCACTCCCACGACCAGGTCCGCGACGCCCTCGACCTCCCGGCGGACGTGCCCGTCATCGACTGCGACGTGCGCGACCGCGAGGACGCCAAGCGGGTCCTCATCACCCTGGTCGAGCACATCATGCGCACCATGAGCGGCCGCCAGGCGGTCAGCTACTGAGATCGGCCGAACGGCCCCCGCCCGCCGGGCGGGGGCCGTTCCGCTGTCCCGATCTTTGTCCTCTGAGTGGAAAAAGTCATGTTGATCTAGAGGAAAGGTCTTCTCAAACTGGCGAAAGCGGGTTACGGTCTCCGCCATGAGACCCGGGTCACACGGCCCGGGGGGCCGGATCGATTCCCGAGGGGACGGCGTGATGCGCATGTCGGCTCGCCCGCAGAACGTGCATCAGGCACGGCTTCTGCGGCTGCTGCGTGACGAGGGGCCGCGGTCGCGGGCCGAGCTGGGGGACGTCGTCCGGCTGTCGCGGTCGAAGCTCGCGGTGGAGCTGGACCGGCTCGTCGAGCTGGGCCTCGTCGAGGGCGCGGGCCTGGCGGCGTCGCGGGGCGGCCGCCGGTCGGGGATCGTCCGGCTGTCGCCCAGCCTGCGGTTCGTCGCCTTCGACATCGGCGCCACCTCCATCGACGTCGCGGTGACCGACGGCGGCCTGGAGGTGCTCGGCCACGTGAGCGAGCAGTGCGACGTGCGGCAGGGCGCGACGGTCGTGCTGGAGCGGGCGCTCGAGCTGCTCGGCAAGCTGCGCGACGAGGGCCTCATCCCGCAGGTGCACGGGACGGGCATCGGCGTCCCCGGCCCGGTCAGCTTCCGGGACGGCATGCCGGTCGTCCCGCCGATCATGCCCGGCTGGGACCGGTTCCCGGTGCGGGACGCGATCGGCCAGGAGCTGGGCTGCCCGGTGCTCGTCGACAACGACGTGAACCTGATGGCGCTCGGCGAGCTGCACGCGGGGCTCGCCCGGTCGGTCGACGACTTCCTGCTGGTGAAGATCGGCACCGGCATCGGCTGCGGGATCGTGGTCGACGGCGCCATCTACCGGGGCGTGTCCGGCAGCGCCGGCGACATCGGCCACATCCGGGTCGACGACGACGGGCCGATCTGCGCGTGCGGGAACGCCGGATGCCTGGAGGCGTTCTTCGGCGGCGCGGCCCTCGCGCGGGACGCGGAGGCGGTGGCGCGGTCGGGGGAGTCGCCCGCGCTCGCGGCGCTGCTGGAGACGCACGGGGAGCTGTCCGCCGAGCACGTCGGCGAGGCGGCCGCCGCGGGCGACCCCGCCGCGGTGCAGATGATCAGGGCGGGCGGGCGGCACGTCGGGCAGGTGCTCGCCGGGCTCGTCAGCTTCTTCAACCCCGGGCTCGTCATCATCGCGGGCGGCGTCGCGGGCCTCGGCCACACGCTGCTCGCCGAGATCCGCAGCGTCGTCTACCGCCGGTCCGCGCCGCTCGCGACCGGCAACCTGCCGATCGTGCTGTCCGAGCTCGCCGGGACGGCCGGCGTGGTCGGCGGCGCCCGGCTCATCAGCGACCACGTCTTCTCCGCGTCCTGAGGAGGCCCCCCGAATGGAACCGCTGCTGCAGATGCGCGGCATCGTCAAGCAGTTCCCCGGCGTCCGCGCGCTGGACGGCGTCGACCTCGACGTCCTCCCGGGCGAGGTGCACTGCCTGCTCGGGCAGAACGGCGCCGGCAAGTCCACCCTCATCAAGGTGCTCGCCGGCGCGCACCAGCCGGACGCGGGCGAGATCGTCTTCGCCGGGGAGCCGGTGCGGCTCGCCGGGCCGACCGCCGCGATGCGGGCCGGCATCGCGACCATCTACCAGGAGCTGGACCTCGTCGACGGGCTGTCGGTCGCCGAGAACGTCTTCCTCGGGCACGAGAAGGCGCGGCTCGGGTTCATGCGCCGCGGCGACGCCGAGCGGGCGGCGCGCGAGCTGCTCGAGCGGCTCGGGCACGGCGAGATCCCGCCGCGCCGCGAGGTCGGGCGGCTGCCGGCGGCGGGCAAGCAGGTCGTCAGCATGGCCCGCGCCCTGTCGCACGACGCCCGGCTGATCGTGATGGACGAGCCGTCCGCCGCGCTCGCGCACGACGAGGTCGGCAACCTGTTCCGCATCATCCGGGAGCTGACCGCCGCCGGCGTCGCGGTCGTGTACATCTCGCACCGGCTGGAGGAGATCCGCGAGATCGGCGACCGGGTGACCGTCCTCAAGGACGGCCGGGCGGTCGCGGGCGGGCTGCCGGCCCGGACCACCTCCACCGACCGGATCGTGTCGCTGATGACCGGGCGCGACGTGGAGTACGTGTTCCCCGAGCGGCCGGAGGACGCCGGCGACCGGCCCGAGGTGCTGCGGGTCGAGGGCCTGACGCTGCCCGGCGCGTTCGAGGACGTGTCGCTCACCGTCCGCGCGGGCGAGATCGTCGGGCTGGCCGGCCTCGTCGGGTCGGGGCGCTCGGAGATCCTGGAGACGATCTACGGGGCGCGGCGCCCGTCCAGCGGCCGGGTCCTCGTGGACGGCCGCCCGGTCCGCCCCGGCGACACCGGCGCGGCGGTGCGGCGCGGCATGGGCATGGCGCCGGAGGAGCGCAAGAGCCAGGCGCTGCTGATGAACGAGACCGTCGCCGGGAACGTCAGCGTCGCCGGCCTGTCCCGGTACGCGCGGTTCGGCTGGCTGAACCGGCGGCGCGAGCTCGCGGACGTGCGCCGCCAGATCGAGGCGCTCGACATCCGGCCGCCCGACCCGCGGCGCCCCGTGGTGACGCTGTCCGGCGGCAACCAGCAGAAGGTCGTCCTCGCCCGGTGGCTGCTCGACTCGGCCGGGCTGCGGCTGCTGATCCTGGACGAGCCGACCCGCGGCGTCGACGTCGGCGCCCGCGCCGAGCTGTACACGGTGATCCGCGAGCTGGCCGGGCGCGGGATCGGGGTGCTGCTCGTGTCCAGCGAGGTGCCCGAGGTGCTCGGGCTCGCCGACCGCGTCCTCGTCGTACGGGAGGGGCGGGTCGTGCACACCGGCGCCGCCCGCGACCTCGACGAGGGCGCCGTGCTCAACATGATCATGGAAGGGAGTGCCCTGTGACCGAGACGCGTCCTTCGACGGGGGTGCTCGGCCCGCTGGCCAAGAAGGCGGGGGCCGGCGGGCCGTGGCGGCCGTTCGCGCGGGGCGGCGGCGCGGCGAGCCGGGAGATCCACCACCTCGGGCTGGTCGCCGCGCTGGTGCTGCTCGCGGCCGTCGGCCTGGTGACGGAGCCGGACAACTTCGCGACGTCCGGCAACGTGGTCGGCATCCTCGCGCTGGCCGCCACCATCGGCGTGATCACCGTCGGCCAGACCTTCGTGATCATCGGCGGCGGGATCGACCTGTCCGTCGGGTCGGTGATGGCGCTGGCCTCGGTGTGGGCGACCACGGTCGCGACGCAGTCCTACGGGCCGGGCGTGATGGCGCTGTGCGCGATCCTCGTCGGGACGGGCTCGGGCGTCGTGACCGGGCTGCTGATCTCCTACGGGCGGATGGTCCCGTTCATCGCGACCCTCGCGATGCTCGTCGCCGCGCGGGGCCTCGCGCAGCGGATGTCGGACCGCAAGACCCAGCTCGTCCGCCCCGAGAACGACGCCATCGTGTCGCTGTCCACCACGAGGGTGCTCGGCATCCCGCTCGTCGTCTACATCTTCGCGGCCGTCGCGATCGCCGGCTGGGTGCTGCTCAACCGCACCACGTTCGGGCGCCGCACGTTCGCGGTCGGCGGCAACCCGGAGGCGGCGCGGCTCGCCGGCATCGACGTCCGCCGGCACACCCTGCTGCTGTACGCGCTGTCCGGGTTCTGCTGCGGCATCGCGGCGATCATCATCATGGCGCGCACCACCACCGGCTCCAGCACCCATGGAGACCTGTACGAACTGGACGCGATCGCCGCCGTCATCATCGGCGGGACGCTGCTCACCGGCGGGCGCGGCACCGTCGTCGGGTCGATCCTCGGCGTGCTGATCTTCACCGTCATCACCAACCTGTTCATCCTGAACGGCCTGCAGACCAGCGACCAGCTCATCGCCAAGGGCGCGATCATCGGGATCGCCGTGCTGCTGCAGCGCCGCGGGCTCCGCTCGCCCACCTGACCCAGTCCACGACCCAACCCGGAATGTCCAGCGCCGCGCGCCGCGGGGATGCGCGCGGCGGGGGACGACCCTTCCCTTCATCAGGAGCACGTCATGCGTGATCAGAGCCCTCGTCCCACCCGCAGAGGCGTCCTGTTCTCCGGCGCCGTGGTCGCGGCGGGCAGCCTCGCCGCCGCCTGCACGAGCAACAATGAGAAGGACGACGCCGCGCCCGCCGCGCAGGCCGGGTCGCTCGCCGGCGACAACGACAAGCCGGGCAAGCAGATCACCCTCGGGTTCTCCGCGCCCGCCGCCGACCACGGCTGGATCGCGGCGATCGCCAAGAACGCCGAGGCGCAGGCCAAGAAGTACTCGGACGTGACGTTCAAGCCGGTCGAGCCGACCAACGACATCAACCAGCAGATCTCCGCGGTCGAGTCGCTGATCCGGGCGAAGGTGAACGTGCTGGTGATCCTGCCGAACGACGGCGAGCAGCTGAACCAGGTCGCCCGCAAGGCGATGGACGCCGGCATCCCGGTCGTCAACCTCGACCGCGTCTTCCCCGACAAGCTGTCGTACCGGACGTGGATCGGCGGCGACAACTACGGCATGGGCGTCTCCGCCGGCCACTACATCGGCCAGAAGCTGAAGGACAAGGGCGTGTCCGACCCGGTGATCGTGGAGATCCAGGGGATCGCGACGCTGCCGCTGACGCAGGAGCGCAGCAAGGGCTTCGCGGACGCGCTGAAGTCCTACGGCTTCTCCGTCACGGCCAAGCAGGACGCGAAGTTCACCGTCGAGTCCGGCAACCAGGTGGCGAGCAACCTGCTGCAGGCGCACAAGAAGATCGACGCCATGTGGAACCACGACGACGACCAGGGCGTCGGCGTGCTCGCCGCGATCAAGCAGTCCGGCCGCAAGGAGTTCTTCATGGTCGGCGGCGCCGGCTCGGCGAACGCGATGCGGGAGATCAAGTCGGGGAGCGGCGTGCTGGAGGCGACCGTCACCTACCCGCCGACGATGGCCGCGTCCGCGATCAAGCTGGGCCGGCTGATCGCGCAGGGCAAGGGCATGGCCGACCTGGTGGAGCTGCAGGTCCCGCAGTCGGTCACGCTGGCGTCCGAGACGGTCACCAAGGAGAACGTCGACCAGTACATGCCGCTGGGCTTCGAGTCCTGAGCGACGGGGGCGCCCGCGCGCCCGCCCCTCCTCCCGTGGGCGGGCGCGCGGGCCGGGCGCCGGGCGGCCGCGGCGGAGCGACGGCCGCCCGGCGCCGCCCGGGGGACCGGGGGCCGTCCCCCGGGAAACGACAGAGAGAGGTGAGCTGAACATGACGACCGTCGGAGTCGGGATGGTCGGGCACGCGTTCATGGGGCGCGCCCACTCCCAGGCGTGGCGCAGTGTCGGGCCGTTCTTCGGGCCGCCCCTGACGCCCGTCATGGCCGCCCTGGCGGGACGTTCTGCCGACCGCGCCCGCGCCGCCGCCGAGGCGCTCGGCTGGGCGGCCGTGGAGACCGACTGGAAGGAGCTGCTCCGCCGCGACGACGTCCAGCTCGTCGACATCTGCACGCCGGGCGACAGCCACGCCGAGATCGCGGTCGCGGCGCTGGACGCGGGCAAGCACGTGCTGTGCGAGAAGCCGCTCGCCAACTCCGTCGCGGAGGCGGAGGCGATGGCCGCGGCCGCCGACCGGGCGCGCGAGCGCGGCGTCCGGTCGATGGTGGGGTTCAACTACCGGCGCGTCCCGGCGGTCACGCTGGCCCGCCGGCTGGTGGAGGAGGGGCGCATCGGCACCGTCCGGCACATCCGGGCCCAGTACCTCCAGGACTGGCTGGCCGACCCGCGGGCCCCGTTCACCTGGCGGCTGGACCGCGAGAGGGCCGGGTCGGGGTCGCTCGGCGACATCGGCGCGCACATCATCGACACCGCGCAGTTCATCACCGGGCAGTCGCTCGTCGGGGTGTCGGCGCTGCTGGACACGTTCGTCCCGGAGCGCCCCCTGCCGGACGGCGGCACGGCGCGGGTCACCGTGGACGACGCGGCCCTGTTCATCGGCCGCACCGACGGCGGCGCGCTCGCGGCCTTCGAGGCCACCCGGTTCGCGACGGGGCGCAAGAACTCGCTGCGCATCGAGGTCAGCGGCTCGTCCGGCGCCCTGTACTTCGATCTCGAATCGCTCAACGAGCTCTGGTTCTACGACCGGGCCGACGGCGACGCGACCGCCGGGTTCCGCCGCATCGTCGTGACCGAGCCCGTCCATCCGTACGCGGGGCACTGGTGGCCGCCCGGCCACATCCTCGGGTACGAGCACACCTTCACCCACCAGATGGCCGACCTGCTCACCGCCATCGCGGACGGCACCGACCCGCGCCCGTCGTTCGCCGACGGCCTGCAGGTCCAGCGCGTCCTCGCCGCGGTCGCGGACAGCGCGGAGGCCCGCTGCTGGGTCGACGTCGAAGGGAGCAACTAGCCATGGCACGACCGATCACCCTGTTCACCGGCCAGTGGGCGGACCTGCCGTTCGAGGAGGTCTGCCGGCTCGCGTCCGGCTGGGGCTACGAGGGCCTGGAGATCGCCTGCTGGGGCGACCACTTCGAGGTCGACAAGGCCCTCGCCGACGACGACTACGTCCCGCGGAAGCTGGAGACGCTCGCCAAGCACGACCTGAAGGTCTGGGCGATCTCCAACCACCTCGTCGGCCAGGCCGTCTGCGACAACCCGGACGAGCGGCACAAGGCGATCCTGCCGGAGCGCATCTGGGGCGACGGGGAGCCCGAGGGCGTCCGGCGGCGCGCCGCCGCCGAGATCGAGGACACCGCCCGCGCCGCCGCGAAGCTCGGCGTCGACACCGTCATCGGCTTCACCGGCTCCTCGATCTGGCACACGGTCGCGATGTTCCCGCCCACCCCCGACGCGATGGTGGAACGCGGCTACGCCGACTTCGCCGAGCGCTGGAACCCGATCCTGGACGTGTTCGACGAGGTCGGCGTGCGGTTCGCGCACGAGGTCCACCCGAGCGAGATCGCCTACGACTACTGGACGACCGTCCGCACCCTCGAAGCCATCGGGCACCGCCCCGCGTTCGGGCTGAACTTCGACCCGTCCCACTTCGTGTGGCAGGAGCTCGACCCCGTCGGCTTCCTGTTCGACTTCCGCGACCGGATCTACCACGTCGACTGCAAGGACACCAAGGTCCGGACGGGCGACGGCCGGCGCGGCCGCCTCTCGTCCCACCTGCCCTGGGCGGACATGCGGCGCGGCTGGGACTTCATCTCCACCGGCCGCGGCGACGTGCCCTGGGAGGACGTGTTCCGCGCCCTCAACGCGATCGGCTACGACGGCCCCATCTCCGTCGAATGGGAGGACGCCGGGATGGACCGCCTCCAAGGCGCCCCGGAGGCCCTGGAGTTCGTCCGCGCCCTCAACGCCATGCAGCCGCCGGAGGGCGCCTTCGACGCCGCCTTCTCCTCCGACTGACCCGCGGCGCGCCGCCGTCCGTGAGGCCATGCGCACGGGAGGCGGCGCGCCGTTCCCTCAGGCCGCCGGCCGGGCGCCCAGCCTCCCGGGGGCGTGGTCCCTGACGAACTGCTCCAGGTCGGAGGCCGGGACGCCCATCGGCGGGACGACGATGAGCCTGTCGACGCCCAGCTCGCCGTACTCCCGGACGTACCCGGCGTCCGGGAGCTTCGGCGGGCTCACCGAGATGTGCAGCGGCGCGGCCCGGCCGGCCTCCTGCTCGGCGGCACGCAACCGGGCGAGCAGATCGGCGGCGGCGCGGCGCCCGAGCATCCACCCGTACCAGCCGTCCGCATGCCGGGCCGCCCGGCGCAGTGCGGCGGGGCTGTGCCCGCCGGTCACGACGGGGATCGGCCGCTGCACGGGGCGCGGGTGCGCGTCCACGCCCGCGAAGCCGGCGTGGCGGCCGTGGAAGGCGGGCGCTTCGTCGTACCAGAGCGACCGCATCGCCGCCAGGTACTCGTCCGTCCGCGCCCCGCGCCCCTCCGGCGGGACGCCGACGGCGCGCAGCTCCGGCTCCAGGTACCCCGCCGCCGCGCCGAAGATGAGCCGCCCCTCGCTGAGCACGTCCAGGCTGGCGAGCTGCTTGGCGAGCACCAGCGGATTCCGCTGCGGCAGGACGACGACCCCGGTGCCGAGTGCGATGCGCTCGGTGCGTCCGGCGAGGTGCGCCAGGGCGACCAGCGGGTCGAGGAACGGCGCGTCCGGCTCCATCGGGGACGGCGCGACGCGCGGGCTCGGCAGGACAACATGGTCGCCCGCCCATACCGAGTCGTATCCGAGGTCCTCGGCGAGTCCGGCGAGCCGCGCGGCGACGCCCGGCTCGGCGCAGGCGTACACGTTCAGGGCGAACAGCCCCAGAGTTGGTTGCATATCTGGATAGTCGAACTTTTCTATTATTAAGTCAAGCGATGATCGAGCTGCTATAGCCTGCCGCCATGGCGGAGGAGTCGATGCGGGGCGGTCTGCCGGAGGGCCTCGCGTCCGTGGCGGGCTTCCAGCTGTCCAAGTGCGGCTGGTGGCTGGAGCAGCGGCTCGAAGAGGAACTGCAGCCGCTCGGCATCCGGGTGCGGCACTTCCTGGTGCTGGCGATGCTCAGCACGTCCGGCGCGCTGTCGCAGCAGGAGATGGCCGGCTACCTGCTGCTCGACCCCACGCTGATGGTCGGCCTCGTCGACGAGCTGGAGGCGCGCGGCCTCTGCGAGCGCACCCGCGACCCGCGCGACCGGCGGCGCTACTCCGTCCGCATCACCGAGGACGGCCTGGCCCTGCACCACCGGGCCCGCGCGCTCGCCGACGAGGTGGGCGCGGACGTCTTCGGCCCCCTGTCGGACGATGAACTGCGCACGGTGGTGAAGGCGATCGGCCGCGTCATGGAGCCGTTCTGGGCCGAGCAGCGGGTGCGCCCGCGCCGTAAGCGCTGAGACGCCGTAAGCGCTAAGACAGGGCGCGGAAGTCGGTGAAGTCGAAGCCGGGGGAGACGACGCAGCTGACCAGGACCTCCTCGCTCCCGGCCGGACGCGCCGCCTGCCAGACACCGGGCGGCACGACGGCCTGCGGGACCTGCCCGTCCGCCAGGCGGTCGCCGAGCATCACCGTCTCCGGGTTCCCCGACGGCCGTTCGCCGGCGCCGTCCATCAGCAGCGCCAGCGGCCCGCCCCTGTGCCACAGCCACACCTCGGCGGACCGGACGGCGTGCCACATCGACTCCTCGCCCGGCGGCAGCAGGAAGTAGATGGCGGTGGCGCTCGCCCGCTCACCGGGATAGCCGTCCGGTGCGAAGGAGACGTCCGACCGCCACGTCTCGCGGTACCAGCCGCCCTCGGGATGCGGCAGCAGGCCGAGGGCCGCCGCCGTCGCGGGCCGGTCGAGCAGCGCGACGTGCCGCCCGTCCGGCCCGCGCCGCAGGTAGCGGACGCGGGCCGCCGCCGTCTTGTCGATCACCCCGCGGGCCGGCACCGCGCCCGGCTCGGGGTCCAGCGCGACCGCGACGACCTGCCCCTCCTCGAACACGTCGTCGGCGACCGCGAGCGCGCCCTCCTCGGGCGTCCAGGCGGCCCCGGACTCGGGCAGGACGAAGCGCGGGCCGGGCTCGGCCTCCCAGGCGTCGAGCGTCGTGAGCAGCAGCACGCACCGAGCCTAGACGGTCAGGACGATCTTCCCGGTGACCCGGCCGGTGGCGCCGCGTTCGTGCGCCTTCGCGGCGTCCTCCAGGGGGAAGACGGAGTCGATCTCGGCGCGCAGCGCGCCGGCCTCGGCGAGCGCGGCGATCTGTGTCATCGCGTGGTGGTCGGGCTCGACCAGCAGGGTCTCCGTCCGGACCCCGTCCGCGTCCAGGTCGGCGAGGTCGCTCAGCACGAGCGACACGAGCACGCCGCCGGGCCGCAGCACGCGCAGGGAGCGCGGGCCGTAGTCGCCGCCGATCGTGTCGATCACGATGTCGGCGTCCCGCACGGCCTCGGCGAAGTCGACGGCGCGGTAGTCGATCGGCTCGTCCACGCCGATGCCGCGCAGGAAGCCGTGCTTGCCCGCGCTGGCCGTGCCGAGCACGTACGCGCCGCGCGCCTTGGCGATCTGCACGGCCAGATGCCCGACGCCACCCGCCGCCGCGTGGATCAGCACCCGCTGCCCTTCGCGCACGCCCGCGGTATCGACCAGGGCCTGCCACGCGGTGAGCGCCGCCAACGGCAGGGCACCCGCCTGCACGTGGTCGATACCGGACGGTTTGGCCGCGAACGTCCGGGACGGCGCCGCCACGTACTCGGCGTGCGAGCCGGCCCCGAACGGATACCGCAGCATCCCGAAGACCTCGTCGCCGGGCTTGTGCAGCGTCACGCCGATCCCGACCTTCTCCACCACCCCGGAGACGTCCCACCCGAGGACGAACGGCGGCTTCCCGAGGAATCCGCCGCGCGCCCGGTGCTTCCAGTCGGTCGGGTTCACCCCGGCCGCCCGCACCCGCACGAGCACCTCCGTGGGCCCCGGCTCCGGCCGCTCGACCTCGACCACCTTGAGCACCTCGGGTCCGCCGAGAACGTCCTGCCGGACCGCCCGCATGAGTTCCGCCATCGTCATCCCCTTTCCACGGCCTATAGCCACCAAGTCCGGGACGGCCGGTTACATTTCCGAGCGTTCACTGCGGCGTGTCGCCCCCATAGGCGCGCTCATAGGGGCAACACGCCGCAAGTCGACGGGGGCGGGGGCGGACGAGGACGACGCCGCCGACGGCGAGCAGGCCGCCGGCGACCGCCAGGAGCGAGGGCGGGTCGCCCAGCCAGGAGCTGATCCAGCACGCCTGCGCCGCCGCCGGCTTCGCGCCCGACGTCGCCGCCACGTGCGCCGACTACCGCTCGATCCTGGCCCTCGTCGGCGCCGGGACGGGAGTGTCCCTCATCCCCGAACTCGCCCTGACCGGCTGGGCGCGCCTCCCGTCGCCCTGCTGCCGACCCGGCCCCGCGTCTCCCGCCGCATCAACGCGCTCGTCACCGGCCGCGCCGAGTCGGCCGCCGCCGCCCGCGCCGTCCTCGACGCGCTGCCGGACCACGCGCAGGACCTCTGACGGCCCGCCCGCCCGGCGCGAAGATCGCGGCTAGTCCATCTCGGAGAGGCGGGCCGGGTCGAACGCGATGGGGTAGGGGCGGTCGAGGGCGACGGTCTCGCCGGAGCGGGCCTTGCCGGCCACCTCGTAGCGGTCGCCCCTCAGTTCGAGCATGGTGATCGTGGGGCGCGGCTCCAGGTCGACCAGCCAGTAGTGGGGGATGCCGGTCGCCGCGTACTCGTCGACCTTGCGCACGCGGTCGATCTGCTCGTTGACGGTGCGCGGCGTGACGACCTCCGCGACCAGGATGAGGTCGGGGCCGTAGTAGGTGCGGGTCCGGCGCTCCAGGGCCGCGCGGGCGACGTCGCGCGCCACGGCGAAGACGTCGGGCTTGCGGACGCCGGACGGGGTCGTCACGTCCTGCGGGGCGCCGGCGATGTGGACGTCGGCGTCGGCCTGGCGGGCCGCGTCCTTGAGGATCGCCTTCAGCCGCTCGGCGGCGTGGTCGTGCCACAGGTCGCCCGGGAGCTCGTGCAGCCAGCCGTCCGCGAGCTCGTAGCGGCGGCCCTCCTCGGGCAGCGCGTCCAGGTCGTACAGCGTGTACGGGCCGTGCGCCCGGCCGAGCGTCCCGCCCATGGATCGTCCCCCCCTCGCCGCTCGATCTACGGGCTGCTTCGAACCTAGCGGACGAGCGTCCGAACGGCGGGTAGGCATGATCGCGCGTCGGGATGCGGCCGAATGTCTCGAAAACCGAGCGGCGGCGAGTTACGATGTATCGCGTCTTGACCCTCCATCGGCTGGAGGGTGCAGGCTGCGGAGGCCGGCCCGCCTCGAAGGGGAGAAGCGATGAGCGTCGAGCAGCATCCCGCGCCCGCACTGCGCGCCTCGGACCGCGACCGCGACGAGATGCTCGTCCGGCTGCACACCGCCTTCGCCGAAGGGCGCCTGGACGAGCCGGAGCTGGACGAGCGCATCGACCGCGTCCTCGCCGCGCGCACCCACGACGAGCTGGGCGCCGTGGCCGCCGACCTCCCGTCCGGCCGGCGGGTTCCCGGGGGCCGCGGGGGCGGCCCGGTGGGGCGCTTCCAGGTCGCCTACAAGAGCTCGGTCACGCGCGCCGGGAGCTGGCGGCTGCCCGAGCGCTACACGGCGGTCGTCTACAAGGGGTCCGGCACGCTCGACCTCCGCTCCGCCGAGCTGGAGGGCCCGGTCACGACCCTCCGGGTGCTCGCCTACAAGTCGGGAGTGGAGATCATCGTGCCGCCGGGTGTCCGCGTGGAAGCGGACGGTGTGGGGGTCTCCGCGGAGGTGCACGGTGACCCGCCGCCCGGCGCGCCGGTCGTCCACGTCAGGGGTTTCGCGTACAAGGGAACGATCCGGGCGAAAGGTCTGATACTTCGGCCCTGAAGTGATAGAACGCTCCAGCGGCCCCCATTGGCCGCCGTTCATGCGGATGTCGGTACACGGCGTCCCATGGCGCGATTTGATGGTGGTCCTACAGGACCGTGAAGGAGCGCGTGTGACGGCGAGGACCCCGGAGCAGGACGAGGCCCCGCGGACGGCCGAGGACGGGTCGGCGGGCTCCCGCGAGGTCCGGCGGCGGCTGACGTTCGGCGTCGCCGGCGACATCGCCGACCTCCGCGCCGCCCTGTCGCCCTGGCAGCGGGCCTACGAGGCCTGGCGCTCGGCCGGGCTGAGCTGGGGGCACGGCGCGCCGCCCCGCGAACGCGCGGACGACCGCGACGCGGTGGCGGCCGAGAGCCCGGCCGGCGAGGCGGAGCCGGAGGCGGCCGAGCCGGCGCCGGAGCCCGCGTCCGAGAAGCCCGCCGCTGAGAAGCCCGCCGCTGAGAAGCCCAGCTCCGAGAAGGCCGCAGCCAAGAAGGCCGGAGCCAAGAAGCCGGCGCCCAAGAAGTCGGCGCCCGTGAAGCCCGACCCCGGCGACGTCCTGGTCGCCGGCCCGCCGCGGCCGGCGCCGGAGCCCGCGCGGCGGCCGCCGCTGTGGCGGCGGCTCCGCACGCGCGCGGCCGTCGGCGCCGGGCTCGCCGTGGTCGCCGCCGGGACGATCGTCGTCGTGGCGCAGCGCGCGGACGCGCCGGCCGAGCCGGCCGTCCGCGGCCCGATCGCGGCGGACGAGCTGTTCGCCCTCGACCCGGCCGCCGCGACCGACGGCCTCGTCCAGGACCTCACCGCGATCGCCTCCGCCGGCGCCGCGGTCGTCGCGGCGGGCACCGAGGGCGACGGCGCGCCCGGACGGCGGCGGGCGCGCTTCCTCGTGTCCGCCGATTCGGGGAGCACCTGGAAGCTCGCGGTGGTCCGCACACCGGACGGCTCGACGCCCCCGCCCGGCGAGACGCCGCAGTTCGTCTCCGGCTCGCCCGGCCACTGGGTCGCGCTCGGCCGGGCGCCCGGGGGCTCCGCCGTCGCGTGGACGAGCAAGGACGCCGCGACCTGGACGCGCCACCCGCTCGGGAACGCCGTCACGCCGGCCGACGAGGTCACCGGCCTGACCCGCACCGGCCAGGGCTTCCTCGCCGTCGGCGCCTCGAAGGGCCGCGCCCTCACCTGGACGTCCGCGGACGGCCGGGAGTGGCGGCGCGGCGGCGCCATCACGAGGATCATCGGGTTCGACGGCGTGGCGGCCTCCGGGAACGTCCTCATGGCCCACGGCACGTACCCCAGGAAGGTCACGCAGAAGAAGGGCCGCAAGAAGGTCACGCGGACCGTGCGGAGCGAGGGCCTCTGGTACTCGGCCGACGGCGGCCGGACATGGACCGGGGTGAAGGTGCCGGCCCAGTCGCAGGGCTCCTACGGCCCCATGAAGGGGCTTTCGGCCGGTCCGGCCGGGTTCGCGGCCGTCCGCGAGGGCAAGCAGACCACCGGGCGCAAGAAGCACCGCAGGACCAAGCGGTTCGGGGTCCTGCTCACCTCCCCGGACGGCCGGAAGTGGCAGGTCGCGAGCCGGTTCGGCGGGTCCGGCATCGAGAGCTTCGGCGCGGCGGCGTCCGGGTACGCCGTCGTCGTGGGCGGCGCGAAGGGCGCCCACGCCGTCCTGCGCAGCACCGACGGCCGCACCTGGAAGCAGGAGGGCGGGATCCCCGCGCCCGTCCGGTCCACCGGCCTGGCGGTCACCGCCGCGGGCGGCGTCGCGATCGCCGGGCACCAGGGCGACGACGCCTACCTGCACGGCGTCGACCTGCGCGCCGTGCCCGGCGCCGTCCACGCCGAGCGCTCGATCGCGGCGCTCGCCGCCGGCCCGGGCATCTCCGTCGCGGCGGGAAGCACCAACGGCCGCGTCGCGATCTGGACCGCCCCCGACGGCCTGCGGTGGACGCGGGCCCAGGTCCCCGGCACCGGCGGGCGGCTGTCCGACGTGGTGCACGGCGGCAGCGGCTGGCTGGCGGTGGGCCGGGCGTCCGGCGCCTCGCCCGCGCCGCTGGCGGTGACCTCGCAGGACGGCCTCGCCTGGCAGAAGACCGCGTTCCCGGCCGGGCCGGCGCCGGCGGCCGCCGCCGCGGGACCGTCCGGCTACGTCGTGGTCGGGCCCCGCACGGCCTGGCGCTCCACCGACCTCCGGACCTGGAAGAGCGCCGGTCTCGACGGCGCCCCCGCCGACGTGGCCGCGACGTCCGGCGGGTACGCGGCGGTCGGCGCCCGCGGCAAGGCGCCCGCCGTCTGGACGTCGCCCGACGGCGAGAAGTGGACGGCCGCCGAGCTGCCGCCCGGCCTCACCGCGCCGCTCACCCACGTCGCCGCGAACGGCGACACCCTGGTGGCGGTCTCCGCCACCGCGGTCGCGCTGGTGTCCGCCGACGGCGGGAAGACGTGGGCGCAGCGCAACATCGGCCCCGGCCTGACCGCCGCGGCCGTCGCGCCGACCCCGCGGGGCTTCGTCCTGACCGCGAGTTCGGGCGAGGACGGCGCCGTCCTGGCGTCCGCCGACGGGACGACCTGGCGCCGCCTCGACGTCGGCGGGCTCGACGGCCCCGGCGACCAGCGCCTCACCGCGCTGACCGCCATGGGCGGCACCGTCCTGGCCACGGGCACCGACAACGGGGCGCCGATCCTCTGGCGCGCGCCCGCCCCGGAGTAGACGGCCCGGCCCGCCGCTCCGCCGCCTGCCTGTTGTCAGCCTGGGCTGACAAATCGGCGTTGTCAGCTTAGGCTGACACCATGACGTCCATGAGGGAGCTGGCGGAGGTCGCCGACAGCGCGGACCCCGCGGCGGGCCTCGCCGCCGTGGCGGCGCTGCGCAGGCTCACCGACGAGCTGGAGGCCCTGCACGTCCGCAACGCGCGGGCGCAGGGCTGGTCCTGGCAGGCCGTCGCCGACGCGCTCGGCGTGCGGCGCCAGTCCGTCCACAAGAAGCACGCCGCACGGCTGGGCGGGGAGAGGCGATGACGATGCTCGACAGGTTCACCCCGGACGCGCGGCGCACGATCGTCCGCGCGGGCGCCCTCGCCGCGGAGGCGGGGCGCGGCACGCTGAGCGACGCGTTCCTGCTGCTGGCGCTCGCCGAACGCCGCCCGGTCGGGGCCGCGCCCGCCGACATCGCGGCGGCGGTCGGCGCGGCGCCCGGCCGCGACCGGGAGCTGCTCGCCGCGCTCGGCATCGACCTCGACGAGGTGCGGCGCCGCGTCCGGCGGTCGACCGCGCTCGACGCCGGCGACCCGGCGCTGTGGACGCTGCGGCGCGCGCCGCTGCGCCCGCTCCGGGTCGTGCTGTCCGGGCCGGGCACGGCGGTCGTGCTGGACGAGGGCGGCCGCAAGGCCGTCGAGGTCGCGCTCTGGGCCGCCCGCCGCGCGCGCCGGGCGCGGGCGGGCGTCGACGATCTGCTGTGGGGGCTCCTCGCCGACGGCGCCGGCGAGGCGGTGCGCGTCCTGCGGAGGCTCGATGCCGACCTCCGGGCGCTCTGGGCCGGGCTGGGCCCCGCGGCCTAGCGGTCAGCCGTTGCAGCCGCAGGAGCAGCCCTTCGGGCACGAGCATCCGCCGCCATGTCCGCAACTGCAGTCTTTTTTCGTCATGAGCGGAACGTAACTTCTGCGGCACTGTGCGGTCTATGACCGGGGCGCGACGTGCCCCTGTCGTGAAGGACACGGGCCGCCCCGTGGCGGGGACGCGCGACGGCCCGTGCCCGGTCGGGGGGTCAGAACTCGATGTGGAAGTCGACGCCGAGCAGGACGAGAACCCACAGGAATATGGCCAGCAGCGCGCTGATGATGCGCTCGACGAGTCCCTCGTCGATGTAGCCGCGGTCCCAGGCGATGAACACGCCGATGATGAGGTAGATGAGGGTGAGAAGGCTGATGTGCGGCCGATATCGTCTCGCCATGGAAGGCGTCTCCTCCGGCTGGGGGGTCTGACGATCCGTCGCTGCCCGGGCCCGCCGGGAGAAAACACCGGCGGCGTTCGGGGACGTGCCGCGCCGATCTTTTTGGTATCTCCCAAAACCGGGGAGCCGCCTGCCTGCCGGACCGCTTACCTGCCGGACCGCCGGACCGCCTACCCGCCGGACATGTCGATGCGCACCACGGTCGGGTCGTGCTCCCCGGCCCGCGCGGCGAACTCCGCGTTGCGGTGCACGATGTCGAACTCGTGCCGGTGCCTGCGCAGCGACCGGCTGAGCAGGATGTGGTCGAGGTCCTCGCTGTTGCCCGCGGTCACCGCGGTGTAGCGGTCGCGCGCCGGCAGCGACGCGGGGAGGTCGGTGAGCCCCGCGCCGGCGGTCAGGGTCCGGACGGGCACGGACGTCCCGCCGGTGTTCAGCTCGCCCGCGACGATCACCCGGGCGTTCGCGTCCACCCGCCGCACCGAGTTCACGAAGCCCGCGACCACGCGGGCCTGCGCGTCGCGGCGCCACTCGGTGGGCCGGGACGGCGGCTGGTGCCGGCCGAACAGCGGCTGGTCGTCCCCGGTGCGCGGGTACCACCGGTTCGCGATGACGATGACGCGGCGGCCCTTCCACGTCAGCTCCCCGGCGAGCGGCTTGTGCGCGCCCGCCCAGGCCGCGGCGCGGGGCGCGATCCGGCCGGGGCTCAGCGTCAGTCCGGCGGTGCCGCCGCGCCGCACGGCCCGCACCGGGGTGACCGCCGGGTCGGGCCGGTCGGGCGGCTCGTCCGGGACCGGCTCGCCCGGGGCGGGGCGGTCGACGAACGCGAGCCCCCGGTCGGTGCGGAACAGGAAGCCGGCCCGCTCGTTGGCGCCGTCCTCGCCGCCGTCGGCGTTGTCGCGCGGGTCGACCGAGCGCCAGTCGTAGGCGGGGCCGCCCGCCGCGCTGATCGCGGTGATGAGCTGCGCGACGGTCTGGTCGGTGGCGACGGTGCCGTCGTCGCCCGGGCCGCTGTTGTCGCCGACGCCGGTGACCGCGATGAGGTCGGGGGAGCGCAGCCCGTGCACGATGTCGTCGGCGAGCGCGGTGAAGCGGGCGGGCGGCGCGTCGGGGTTCAGCCCGTCCAGCGCGGCGGTGGCGACGGCCATCTCGCCGGGCCGCTGCGGCCGGGTGGACTCCCGGGCCAGCGCGCCGGCGGCGCGCCGCGGGGTCGCGGTGAGCAGCAGCTTGTAGTCGCCGTAGGTGTAGTCGAGGACGCCGCGGTTCGCGCCGGGCAGCCCGTCGCCGACGTTCATCCCGGGCAGCGGCGCGAGCGCGTCGTCGAGGATGACCCGCTCGGGGTTGGCGTCGCGGTCGCGGAGCAGGATGCCGCCGCGCCCGGTGCGCACCCCGGCTCCGGCGCCGTTCGCCGGCAGCACGGGCAGCTCGCCGTAGCGGGTCGGGCCGACCGCGACCGCGTCGTCGATCTCGATCAGCATGCCTTCGAGCGACTCGTAGAAGTCGATGGCGTCGCGGCGGGGGTCGAACGCGCCGCCGCGCTCGACGTTCCCGTGCCCGCGGTCGACCACGCTCCCGGGCGGGCGGCGCCCGCGCCGCCCGCCGAGGACGGTCGCCGGGGGCGGGGCGGCGCCGTGCGCGGCGACGGAGACCGCGGTGGCGTCGATCTCGGTGCGGGTCAGCCCGCCGGCCGCCGCGCCGCCCGGCCGGAACTCGCCGACCCGGCCGGTCACCCGGACCGCGTCGCCGACCGCGGTGCCCGGCCGCCGCCCGGTGTAGACGAAGACGCCCTCGGACGTCGCGGCGCTCCTGTCCGGATGCGGATCCTGCATCCAGAACCCGTTGACGGCGAGCGCCGTCACGACGCCGGGCACCCGGGACACCCGCGCGCCGTTCAGCGGCGAGACGTGCGCCGCTCCCTGGACGTCGTGGATGCGGACGGGCCGCCCCGCCGCCTGGGCCGGCGCGGCGAGCAGGGGCGCGGCGAGGGACGCCGCGGCCAGGACCGTCCCCAGACCGTTGATCACGCGAAGGATGATACGGGCGGGGCGGCCCCGGCCGTGCGGGAGTCGCCGACTGTCCGGGCGCCCGGGCTAGTCGAACAGGACGACCTGGCGGATCACTTCGCCGTCGTTCAGCGCGCGGACGGCGTCGTTGAGGTCGGCGAAGCCGATCCGGCGGCTGATGAGGCCGTCGATGTCGAGCTTCCCGGCGCGCCACAGGTCGACGAACAGCGGGATGTCGCGCTTGAGGTCGCAGCCGCCGTACAGGGACGCCTTGAGGCTCTTGCCGTCGAACAGCAGGGCGAACGCGGTCTGGCTCCAGTTGTCGTCGTAGGAGCCCGCGCCGACCACGATGACGTCGCCGCCGCGCCGGGCCGCGTTCCACGCCGTGGTGATCGCGGCGGACTTCCCGACGGCCTCGAAGACGTAGTCGAAGCCCGCGCCGCCGGTGAGCAGGCCCTTGGTCTCCTCCAGGTCGTCCAGCGTCGCGGTGTGCGTGGCGCCGAGCCGCTCGGCGACCGGGTGCTTGGCCTCGTTCGGGTCGATCGCCAGGATGGTGGACGCCCCGGCGATCCGGGCGCCCTGGATCACCGAGAGCCCGATGCCGCCCGTGCCGACCACCGCGACCTTGGAGCCCGGCTTCACCTTCGCGGTGTTGATGACGGCGCCGAGCCCGGTCGGGATGCCGCAGCCGAGCAGGGCCGCGTACTCGAACGGGATGTCCTCGGCGACCTTGACGACGCCGCGCCGGGGGAGCACGACCTCCTCGGCCCACGTGCCGCAGCCCGCCATGCCGAACGCCGGGCTGCCGTCGCCCAGCTCGAATCCGGGCCGGCTGAACGACTGCGCGAGGTAGGTCATGCACAGGTACGGCTCGCCGCGCAGGCACTCGGCGCACTCGCCGCAGTCGGGCGTCCAGTTGATGACGACGTGGTCGCCGGGCTGCACGCCGGTCACCCGCTCGCCGACCTCCGCGACGACGCCGGCGCCCTCGTGGCCGATGACCGTGGGCAGCGCGGACGGCAGGACGCCCGTCATGGTGGACAGGTCGGAGTGGCAGACCCCCGTCGCCTTGATCGTGACCTTGACCTGGTCGGGGCCCGGATCGATCGTCGTGACGTCGTCGCGCAGGTCGAGTTCCTTGTCGCCGACCGCATGCAGGACCGCGGCGCGTGCCATGGCTGCCTCCACATCGAGGAGAGGGAAGTTGGGTGAGAGGGGACGGGGGACAGAGGCGGGGGCCGGCTACTCCTCCAGCGTGAGCGCGGCCTTGGGGCACGACCGCACCGCGTGCCGGACGCGGTCCTGGTGCTCCGGCGGGACGTCCGGCAGGAGGATCGTGAGCTCGTCTTCGTCGTTGAGGTTGAAGACCTCCGGTGCGAGCCCGACGCACACGGCGTTCGCCTCGCACACCAGCGGGTCGACTCGTACTCTCATCGCTTCTCCGTTCCAGGGTCGATCGTGCTCGCCAACTTACCGAACCGGGTTCGGGAGAGGGTGCTCACCCCCGAAAGTAGAACACGTTTCAGTCTGCCGGAGCAAGACTCGGGTCTCACGCCGCGGAGCCCGGATAGTAGGGTGCCCGGACGGAGGAGATCGATGACCCATACCAAGGCGTCCACCGGGCCGGGGACGACCGGCCGGACCGCCCCCCCGATGCCCGCCGGCCTGCTGCGCGCCGCGCGCGCCGCCAAGGGCTTCATGCCGGACGACGAGGGCCTCGCGCTGTACGAGACGGCCCTGGAGTACGGGGCCCGCCTCGCGGGGACCGGCCCCATGCTGGAGGTGGGCACCTACTGCGGCAAGTCCGCCGTCTACCTGGGGGCCGCGGCCAGGGCGTCCGGGACCTTCCTGGTCACCGTCGACCACCACCACGGCTCGGAGGAGAACCAGGCCGGCTGGGAGTACCACGACCCGTCCCTGGTCGACCCGAGCACGGGCCGGATGGACACGCTGCCCACGTTCCGCAGGACGATCGGGTACGCCGGCCTTGAGGACGAGGTCGTCGCCATCGTCGGCCAGTCCCGCACCGTGTCGGCCTTCTGGCGGACGCCCCTGGCGCTGCTGTTCATCGACGGCGGGCACGCCGAGGAGCACGCGCAGGGCGACTACGAGGGCTGGGCCCCGCACGTCGCCGCCGGAGGAGCCCTCGTCATCCACGACGTGTTCCCCGACCCCGCGGACGGCGGCCAGGCGCCCTACCACGTCTACCTGCGCGCCCTTGAGAGCGGCGCGTTCGAGGAGCGGCGGGTCGCGGGGTCGCTGCGCGTTCTGGAGCGCGTCGGCGACGCCGATCCGCTGAGCCCGGCCTAGACCCGGTTGGCCGCCGGCACGAGCGCGCACCCGCACGCCAGCGGGTCGGACGCCTCCGAAGGCCCGAGCGGCCGCCCCGCGATCTCCTTGAAGATCCGGGAGGCGGGGGAGGCGTCCGCCAGCGCGTCCGCCGCGAGGATCACCGCGGCCGCCGTGTAGGTGGACCGGTCCCCGGGGAAGTGCCGCTCGTTCTCGAACTGCCAGCCCGTCCAGTACGAGCCGTCCTCGTGCCGGAGGTGCTGGACGGTCGTGAACAGCTCCAGCGCCCGGTCCCGGTCGCCGGCCGCGTCCAGCGCCATCACCAGCTCGCAGCTCTCCGCCGCCGTCACCCACGGCTGGTCGGACACGCAGCGGCAGCCGAGGCCCGGCACCACGAACGTGTCCCAGTGCTCGTCGAACCGCCGCGCGGCGTCCGCGCCGCGGACCGGGCCGCCGAGCACCGGGTAGTACCAGTCCATCGACCAGCGGGACTTGTCGGCGAACGCCTCCGGGTGCGCGGCCACCACGTGCCCGAGCTGGTCGGCGGCGAGCTCCCACTCCGGCTGCGGCGCGCCGAGGTGCTCGGCCAGCGCGACCGCGCAGCGCAGCGACTGGTAGATCGACGAGCAGCCGGTCAGCAGCGCGTGGTCGGACGGCTCGCCGCTCTCGTGCCGGATCCAGATGATCTCCCCGCGCCGGGTCTGCAGCCCGAGCGTGAAGTCGATCGCCCGCCGCACCGCCGGCCACATGTGCCGCGCGAAGCCCTCGTCCCCGGTCGCCAGCAGCTCGTGCCAGACGCCGACCGCGAGGTAGGCGGCGTGGTTGGACTCGCCGCCCGGCTCGGTGACCTCGCCGAGCACCCACTTCGCGGGCCACGACCCGTCCGGCCGCTGGACGCCGCGCAGCCACTCGTAGGCGCGCCTGGCCTCCGCGCCGAACCCGGCGACGGTCAGCGCCATCGCCGCCTCGACGTGGTTCCAGGCGTCCACGTGGCCGGGCACTCCGCCGACCGGCGAGAACCACGGGATCGCGCCGGACTCCTCCTGCTGCGCGACGATACTGCGCGCCGTCGCGACGACGTCGTCCGGCGTCAGGACCCCGGGGACCGAGGGCGGTGCGGTCTCAGACCGCATCCGCCGTCTCCTTGGCCGGGGCCGCGGAGGTGCCCGGCGTCGCGGGCTTGGCGAAGTACACGACGACGCTCTTGCCGATCAGCGGGTTCATCACCCGCTCGGCGAGCCGGGTCGCCAGCGGCCGCTTCATGATGTCCCAGACGAGGATCTGGTGGTACGCCCTGGCGAGCGGGTTGCCGTCGTTGTTCACCCCCACCGCGCACTTGATCCACCAGTACGGGGAGTGCAGGCCGTGCGCGTGGTGGTGGCCGCCGACCTTGAAGCCCACCGACTTCAGCTTGGCCTCCAGCTCGGCGCGCGTGTAGATGCGCACGTGCCCGCCGGGGGCGGTGTGGTAGTCCTCCGACAGCGCCCAGCACACCCGCTCGGGCAGCCAGCTCGGCACCGTCACCGCGAGCCTGCCGCCCGGCCTGAGGACGCGCAGCAGCTCGCGCATCGCCCGCATGTCGTCGGGGATGTGCTCCAGCACCTCGGAGGCGATGATCGCGTCGAAGTGGTCGTCGGGGAACGGCAGGTCGAGCGCGTCACCCTGCACGGTCTCGGCGGTCGCGTCCGCGGGCGCCTCGCCGGCGAGGCGCATCGCCCCGAACATCTTCTCGACCCCCGCCAACTCTTCGGCGTCCTGGTCGAAGGCGACGACGTGCGCACCCCGGCGGTACAGCTCGAAAGCGTGCCGTCCGGCGCCGCATCCCATGTCGAGGACGCGGTCTCCGGGAGCGACGCGGAACCGCTGGAAATCCACGGTCAGCAGGGTCGTGCTCCTTCCATGTGGACGTCCGGCGGACGTTCCCTCACTTGACTCCGGCGGCGAGCCGCCGGTAGTTCTGCTGGGCGATCGCCGCCCGGTAGTGCTCGACGGTGGCCTGCGCCACCGCCGGCCAGGCGAACCGCCGCTGGACGCGCGCGAGCCCCGCGGCACCGACCCTCGCCCGCTCCTCGGCGGAGTCGTGCAGGCGGTGCAGGGTCGCGGCCAGCTCCTCCACGTCGCCGGGCTGGACGAGGACGCCGGCGTCGCCGACGACCTCGGGCAGCGCGCCGGCGCGGCTGGCGACCAGCGGCGTCCCGGAGGCCATGTGCTCCACGGCGGGCAGCGAGAAGCCCTCGTAGCGGGACGGGACGACGGCGATCTCCGCGGAGGCGAGCAGCTCGCCCAGCTCGCCGTCGCTGATCCCGCTGACGAACCGCACCCGGTCGCCGAGCGCCAGCTCCCGGACGAGCTTCTCGGTCGGGCCGTCCTTCTGCGGCCTGCTCACCACGACCACGTGCACGTCGCGCTCGGTGGCGACCTTGGCGACCGCGCGCAGCAGCACGTCCACGCCCTTGATCGGCGCGTCGGCGCTGGCCATCGCCACGATCCGCCCCGGGACGCGCTCGCCGCGCGGGTGGAAGATGCGGGTGTCGACGCCGAGCGGCAGGATCTCGATGTCGCGCGGGTCGACCTTGAAGTCCTTGACGATGTCGACCTTGGACGACTCCGACACCGTCAGCACCGGGCCGATGCGCCGCGACACCTGCGCCTGCATCCCGACGAACCCGTACCAGCGGAACTTGCCGAGCTTCTCCTTGATGCCGCGCGCGGCCTCGATCTCGATGCGCCGGTCGACGCTGATCGGGTGGTGGATGCTCGTCACCAGCGGCAGCCCGAGCCGGGCGATGCCGAGGTTGCCGAGCCCGAGGACCTGGTTGTCGTGCACGACGTCGAAGTCGCGGCGGCGGCGCTTCAGCAGCCGCAGCGCGCGCAGCGAGAAGGTCAGCGGCTCGGGGAAGCCGCCGGTCTTCATGTGCGCGAACTCCAGGACGTCCACCCAGTCGCGGAACTCGCCGAGGGCCGGGGTGCGGAACGGGTCCTCGTCCCGGTACAGGTCCAGGCTCGGCAGCTTGGTGAGGACGATCTCGTCCCGGTCCAGCTCGGGATACGGCTGGCCGGAGATCACCTCGACCGAGTGCCCGAGGTCGGCCAGCTCCCGGCTCAGATGCCGGAGGTAGACGCCCTGGCCGCCGCAGTGCGGCTTGCTCCGGTACGAGAGCAGGGCCACCCGCAGCGGGTCGCCCGGGGACGGACCGCCCGCTTCGCCTGTCTCACCCACGCCAGCCCCTGCCCACGCACCACTCCCGTCAGTCGAGGGACGCCGGACGCACACGCACCGGCATCTCCTTAATGCCGTTGATGAAACTAGACCTTAGCCTGCGAACGTTACCGCTGAGTTCAATATTGGGCACCGTGTCCAAAAGTGTTTCGAAGAGCACACTCAGCTCGAGTCGGGCGAGATGGGAACCCAGGCAGAAGTGGGGCCCGCCGCCGCCGAACCCGATGTGGGGGTTCGGGTCCCGGCCCACGTCGAAGGCCCAGGGGTCGTCGAAGACCGCCTCGTCGCGGTTCGCGGAGGAGTAGAAGACGACGACCTTGTCGCCCTCCGCGATCTTCTTGCCGCGGAGCTCGACGTCCCGGACGGCGGTCCGCCGGAACATGTTCACCGGGGTGACCCAGCGGACGATCTCGTCCGCCGCCGTCCGCACCAGCGACCGGTCGGCCTTCAGCCGCTCCCACTGCTCCGGGTGCTCGAGCAGCGCGAGCATGCCGCCGGTCGCCGCGTTGCGGGTCGTCTCGTTCCCGGCGACCGACAGCAGCATGACGAACAGCTCGAACTCGTCGCCGGTGAGGACCTCGCCGTCGGCGTCCGGCTGGAGCAGTTTCGTGACGATGTCCTCGCGCGGGTTCTCCCGCCGGTCGGCGGCCAGGACGTTGGCGTACGCGTACAGCTCCGTCGCCGCCGCCTGGCCCTCCTCCGGCGTGCGCTGGAACTCCGGGTCGTCCCCGCCGATCAGCGTGTTCGACCAGGTGAAGATCTTCTCCCGGTCCTCCGGCGGGGCGCCCAGCAGCTCGCAGATCACGTACAGCGGCAGCGGCGCCGCCAGGTCCCGGACGAAGTCGGCCTCCTCGCCCCGCTCCACCGTCTCCGCGACGAGCCCGCGGCAGATGTCCCGGATGTGCTCTTCCAGCGCGGCGATCGCGCGCGGCGTGAACCCCCGGTTGACGATGCTCCGCTTGCGCGAGTGCTCCGGCGGGTCCTGGTTGAGCATCATCATCCGCTGCAGGACGAGCTGCTCCTCGGGCTGCTCGTCGAACAGCGCGAGCCGCCGCCATGACGAGAACAGCTCCGGATGCCGCGACACGTGGACGACGTCCTCGTGCCTGGTGACCGCCCAGAACGGCGGGTAGTCCCGCTCGGGGTCGCCGTGGTGCCGGTGGACGGGGTCGTGCTCGCGCAGCCACGCCAGCTGCTCGTGCGGGATGCCGCCGCGCTCGTACGCGCCGGGGTCGACCAGGTCGATGTCGGGAGTGGTGGTCATCGCCTCGAACCTCCTCGTCCGGAGACGCCGTCAGCCCCCCAGCGGGGCGGACGGTGTGAAGCTCACCGGGATCTCCTTGTAGCCGTTGACGAAGTTGGACCGGAGCCGGCGGGGCTCGCCGGCGAGCCGGATGTCGGGCATCCGCTCCAGGATCGTCTCAAAGATGATCCGCAGGTTCATCCGGGCGAGGTGCGAGCCCAGGCAGAAGTGCGGGCCGCCGCCGCCGAACCCGATGTGCGGGTTCGGGTCGCGCCCCACGTCGAAGGTGTAGGGGTCCTCGAACACCCGCTCGTCCCGGTTGGCCGAGCCGTAGAACACCACGACCTTGTCCCCGGCCTTGATCTCCTTGCCGCCCAGCTCCGTGTCGACGAGCGCGGTCCGGCGGAACTGGTTGATCGGGCTGACCCAGCGGACGATCTCCTCGACCGCCTTCGGCAGCAGGCTCCGGTCGGCGCGCAGCCGCTCCCACTGGTCGGGCCGCTCGAAGAAGGCGAGCATGCCGCCCGCCGTGGCGGTCCGGGTCGTCTCGTTCCCGGCGATCGACAGCATGATCACGAACAGCTGGAACTCCTCCAGCGTGAGCGTGTTGCCGTCCGGGTCGGGCGACAGCAGCTTGGTCACGATGTCGTCGCGCGGCGTGGTCGCGCGCGCCGCCGCCAGCTGCCCGGCCCACTCGGCGAACTCGGCCGCGCACATCGTGGACTCCTCGCGGCCCCCGATGAACTCGGGGTCGTTGAACGCCACCAGCTTGTTCGACCAGTGGAAGATCTTCTCCCGGTCCTCCAGCGGCGCGCCCAGCAGCTCGCAGATCGTGTACAGCGGCAGCGGCGCGGCGAACTTCTCCACGAAGTCGCACTCGCCGAGCGGCGCGGCCTCGTCGATCAGCTCGTTGCAGATCTTGCGGATGTGGTCCTCCAGCCGGCCGATCATCCGCGGCGTGAAGCCCTTGTTGACCATGGAGCGCAGCCGCGTGTGGTCCGGCGGGTCCTGGAACAGCATCATCTGGCCGTACATGGCGATGTCCTCGTCGGAGAACTCCTCGAACATCGCCGTCCGCTCATGCGACGAGTAGGGGTTGGCGCGCCGCGACACCGACACCACGTCCGCGTGCCGCGTCACGGCCCAGAACCCCGGGACCCCCTCGTTCGGGTCCGGGTGCCAGTGCACGGGATCGTTGTCGCGCAGCCACTGGAACTGCCGGTGCGGGATCCCTCCGCGCTCGTAGACGCCCGGATCGATGATGTCGATCTCGGGAGCGCGGAACACCCGCTCGGTGGAGGCGATGGTGGTTGCCGCAAGTGCCATGGATGACCCTTCGCGCCGGCCCGGAGCCGGCCTCTAGAACTGAGCGCTTGCTTGGGAACAGATCTAGAACACGTTCTAACATGAGACTCCAGTCTCATCAAGGCCCTGGAGCCGTGGAGTGACCCACACCGCACCCCGCGTCCGGCCGGGCCCCGGCCGGCCCGCCTGCGAGACGCGGCTCCGGAGCGGTCCCGGCCCGTCAGCGCAGGACGTAGCGGAGCGGGTCGTCGGTGCCCTCGCGGCGGGCGACGCCGCGGGTTTCGAGGGTGCGGACGTGGGCGGCCGCTTCGGCCGCCGCCATGCGGCGGGCCTGCTGCGACATCTCCGCCCACGGGTGGCGCCAGGTCAGGCCCGCCGTGAGGTCCCACAGGGTGGTCGCGGACGGGGAGAGCAGCGCCGCGACCTCGGCGAGGCGGTCCTCGTGGTGGGCGATGATCTCGCGGGCGCGGCCGGAGAGGCCGGTGAAGCGGAACTGGTGGGCGGGGAGGACCTCGTCCACGCCCATGGCCGAGACCTTGTCGAGGGAGCCGAGGAAGTCGCTCAGCGGGTCGACGTCCGGGGTGTCGTACGGGTACAGGCCGATGTGCGGGGTGATGCGCGGCAGGACGTGGTCGCCGGTGAAGATGCGGTCGCCGTCCTCCAGGTGGAGGCAGATGTGGCCGGGGGAGTGGCCGGGCGTCCAGACGGCGCGCAGGCGGCGGCCCGGGACGTCGACCAGGTCGCCGTCCGACAGCTCCCGGTCCGGGATCGCCGGCGGGGAGACCGGGATCTGCCGGGCGGGGCCGGCCAGATCGGACTCGGCGGCGCCCGCGCGGCGCAGGGCGGTCAGCTCGAACCGGCGCCTGCCCCCCATGCCGGCGGCGTGGAAGAGGCGGACGATGCCGGCGTCCGCGTGGTGCATGGCGATCCACGCGCCGGACTCCTCGCGGACGCGGCCGGCGAGCCCCGAGTGGTCGGGGTGGAAGTGCGTGACGACCACGCCGTGCACGTCCGCGACGTCGATCCCGAACGAGCCGAGCCCGTCGCGCAGCGCCGCCCAGGCGTCCTCGTGCTGCCAGCCCGCGTCGATCAGGACGGGCCCCTTCGGGCTCTCCACCGCGTACACCAGCGTGTACGCGAGCGGGTTGTCCGGGATGGGGACGGGAACGCTCCACAGCCCGCCGCCGAGGTCCTCAGGTTCCGGCTGCACCGAGACCGCCTTTCGCGCCCGCCAGGGCATGGGAACGCCCCGGCGGGTGGCGGCCGGGGCGGATGACCGGTCAGATCCGTTCGAGGATGGACGCCGTGGACAGGGCGCCGCCCGCGCACATCGTGATGAGGGCGGTCCCGGCGTCGCGGCGCTCCAGCTCGTGCAGCGCGGTCGTGATCAGGCGGGCGCCGGTGGCGCCGACCGGGTGGCCGATGGCGATGGCGCCGCCGTTGACGTTGACCTTGTCCATGTCGGGCTTGTGGACCGACGCCCAGGACAGCACGATCGACGCGAACGCCTCGTTGATCTCGGTGATGTCGATGTCGTTCATCGTCAGCCCGGAGCGCCGGAGGACGCGCTCGGTCGCCTGCACCGGGCCGTCCAGGTGGTAGTACGGCTCGCCGCCGACGAGGGCCTGCGTCCTGATCCGGGCGCGCGGCCGCAGGCCGAGCGCCTCGGCCTTCTCCTCCGACATCAGCAGGACGGCGGCGGCGCCGTCGGAGATCTGGGACGAGGTGCCCGCGGTGTGCAGCGCGTCCGGCATGACCGGCTTGAGCTTGGCCAGGCCGTCGGCGGTCGTCTCGCGCAGGCCCTGGTCGCGGGTGACCTCGCGGGTCTCGCCGGTCGGGGCGCCGTCGGCGTCCAGGACGGGCGCGGTGACGGGCGCGACCTCGCGGTCGAAGCGGCCGTCCGCCCACGCCTTGGCGGCGAGCTGCTGCGAGCGGGCGCCGAACGCGTCCAGGTCGGCGCGGGTGATGCCGCGCCGGGCGGCGATCCGCTCGGCGGCCTCGAACTGGTTCGGCATGTCGAGCGACCAGTCGTCCGGGCGCGGGTTCGCCGGCATGACGTTGCTGCCGAGCGGCGCGCGGCTCATCACCTCGACGCCGCAGCCGATCGCGACGTCCACCGCGCCGGCGGCGATCTGCGCCGCGGCGAGGTGGACGCCCTGCTGGGACGATCCGCACTGCGCGTCGATCGTGGTGACGCCGGTCTGCCAGGGCAGCCCCGCGTACAGCCAGGAGTAGCGGCCGATGTGCCCGCCCTGCTCGCCCGCCTGGGTGACGCAGCCCGCGAAGACCTGCTCGACCTCGGCGGCGTCGATGCCGGACCGCTCGACCAGCGCGTTCAGCGCGTGCGCGAGGACGGCCATCGGCTTCATGCCCGCGAGCCATCCGTTGCGCTTACCGAGCGGCGTGCGCACCGCCTCGACGATCACCGGGGTACCCATGCGGTCTCCTTCTAGAACGCGATTCGCCTTTTGAATGTAACGTGTTCTACCTTCGCGCGGAACGGCCGCGTCCCGATGAGCAGGAGTGGCGGGCGCCACACGGGGGCGGGCGCCCGCCGGGCGGGCCGGTCTCCGGCGGGCCGGCTTCGGGGTGAGGGATCGCCGGAGGCGTCGACTAGCCTGGGCACTCGACACCCCCGCGCCGGAGAACCCCATGGCCGCAGATTTCGACGAGCCCGTGTTCGACGAAGAATTCGTCAAGAGCGCCGTGTTCACCGAGCCGTCCGCGCGCGAGCGCGCCCGGCCGCCGAGCCGCCGGGAGCGGCGGCGCACCCGCCGCGCCGCGCGCCGCGCCCGGCGCGGCGCGCTCTCCGGCGGGGCCGGCCGGTTCCGGCGCCGCCGGAACCGCGAGCCGAGCCACCGCCGGGCGGTGGTCCAGCTGATCGGCGGGGTGCTGGTGCTGTTCGCGATCTCCTTCGCGCTCTGGTGGTGGAACTCCGCGCCCCGCGACCCCGAACCGGTGCGCCCGGTCAGCCCGACGGTCACGCACTCCCCGGAGCCCGCCCCGGTCCCGACCGCCCCCGCCACCGAGGCCCCGCCGACCGTGATCCCCGAGGTCTGACCCCGCCGGGTCTGACCCCGCCGGGGCCGGGGTATCCGTGCTGGTCACGCGGCGATCGCGGCGGATCGGAATCCGGACGGATAGGCGTTACTACTCAATCCGGGTGAGTGGCGGTACTCACCCCGAATCGGGTACAACGCCGGGCCGAACTTCCGTAGGGTCTCCCTCACCCAAGGCGCTCCGCACCGGCGAGGCTTGCCGGACACCGAGCACGAGGAACCGGGGGAACCCCAGCCCATGAGAGCCCGCATCACCGCCGTCGCGGCATACCTGCCCGAGCGGACGGTCACCAGCGCCGAGGTCGAGGCCCGCGTCGCGGCCGAGAGCGCGGGATACCGGCCGCATCCCACGATCGTGGAGCGGATGACCGGCATCCGCGCCCGGCACGTCATGCGGGACGACGAGCAGGCGTCCGACCTGGCCGTCGCCGCCGCCCGCCGCGTCCTCGCCGAGCGCGCCGTCGACCCGGCGGGCGTCGACCTGCTGATCTTCGGCTCCGCGTCGCAGGACCTCATCGAGCCCGCGACCGCGCACATCGTCGCCGCCAAGCTCGGCGCGACCTGCCCGGTCTTCGACGTGAAGAACGCCTGCAACAGCTTCCTGAACGGCCTGCAGACGGCGGACGCGCTGATCCGCACCGGGCAGCACGAGCGCGTGCTGGTCTGCACCGGCGAGAGCCCGTCCCGCGCGGTCCGGTGGAGCGTCCGCGACCGGGCCCAGTTCGTGGACGCGTTCGCCGGCTACACGCTGTCGGACGGCGGCGCCGCCATGCTGGTCGAGGCCGCCCCCGACGGCGGCATCTTCTACCGCGACTTCGCCGCCGTCTCCAGCGCCTGGCGCATCGGGACGCTGCCGGCCGGCGGCTCCATGCACCCCCGCGACCCCGAGTTCACCTACTTCAGCGGGGACGGGCGCCGGCTCCGGGACGCGTTCGTCGCCAACGGCGCGGAGATCTTCACGACCGCGCTGGAGAAGACTGGGCTGACCTGGGACGACTTCGCGGTCGTCGCCGTCCACCAGGTGACGCTGCCCTACCTGGAGGTGCTGCGCTCCATCCTCGGCATCCCGTCCGGCCGGCTCGTGGTCACGCTGCCCGAGCACGGCAACGTCGCGTCCGCGAGCCTGCCGCTGCAGATCGCGACCGCGCGGGCCGCCGGCCGCTGCGGCCCCGGCGACCGGATCGCGCTCATCGGCCTCGCCGGCGGGATCAGCCTCGGCGTCGTGTTCGCGGAGCTGTGACCATGCCGGAGGTTCCCGAGATGCGGCTGTGGGTCGTCATCCCCGCCTACGACGAGGAGCGGTCGATCGGCGCGACGCTGCGCCGCCTCACCGAGCAGACCGACACGGGGTTCTCCCTGGTCGTCGTCGACAACGGCAGCACGGACGGGACGGCGCGGGTCGTCAAGGAGTTCGCCGCGGAGCACCCGGCGCTGGACGTCCGGCTCGTCCACGAACCGGAGAAGGGCACGGGCGCCGCCGCCGACACCGGCGTCCGGCACGCGATCACCGCCGGCGCCACGCACGTCGCCCGCACCGACGCCGACTGCCTGCCGCACCGCGGCTGGGTCGCGGCGGTGAAGCGCGCGTTCGGCGAGGGGCTGGAGATGGTGTCCGGCCCGCTGCTGCCGCGCACCGACGAGTTCCCGCTGAAGTTCTGGGAGCGGCGCCTGCTGCCCGCCGTCATCGGCGCGGCCGCCCTCTTCGGGCGCTTCCGCCCCGGCAACCGGGACCCGCTCTACCTCGGCCCCTACGTGATGATGCCGGGTTGCAACGTCGCGATCACCGCCGACCTGTACGAGCGGTCCGGCGGCTTCCCGCGCACCCGCATCGAGGACGTCCACGAGGACCGCGCGCTCGTCAACCGGGTCCGCCGCCTGACCGCCGCCTACGGGCTGCGCAAGGACGTGACCGTGTACGGGTCGGTGCGGCGGCTGCGCGCGTTCGGCCTGGTCAGGACGCTCGGCTGGTACGCCGACCACCGCTACCGCCCGCCCGTCGTGGACATCCGGTGAACTGGGAGGAGCGGCTCTACACGGCCGCGCACCCGTTCGCGTACCCGCTGCTGCGCGCGGTCGCCCGGCGCGGCCCGGTCGTCCGCGTGCCCGGCGTCGGCGTCGTCGTGAACGACGCCGCGGCGGCCCGCGCGGTCCTGATGGACGGCGAGACGTTCCGCAAGGACGGCCCCGGCTCGCCCGGCGACCTGTGGACGCCGGTGCTGGGCCCGTCCGTCCTGCTCAACATGGAGGGCGAGGCACACCGGGCGCTGCGCCGCCGCCTCACCGACCTGTTCGTCCCGTCCTACACCGAGTCGCTCTGCGCGCGGGTCCTGGCGGACCCGCTGGACCGGCTCGCCGGCAGCCTCCGGCGCGGTGCGACCGTCGACCTGGCCGACTTCGCCCGCGTCATGGCGGGCACGGTGATCGGCGAGGTCATCGGCCTGGAGGGCGGGACCGAGGCGGCCTACCGCGACCTGTTCGAGCGGGGCGAGCGGATCGTCGCGGCGGTGTCGCTGCGCACGCGCCGGCTGTCGCCGTCCCAGGTGCGGCGCGCCCGCGAGGTGCTCGGCCCGCTCGGCGACATCGCGGTGAAGGCGTACCTGGCCGGGGACGAGTCGACGGTCATGGGCCGGATGCGGGCGCTCGGCCTGTCCGAGGACGAGGCGCGCGGCGCGGCGGGGGCGTTCTTCCTGACCGGCACCGAGACCGTCGCGACGCTGCTGCCCCGCCTCGTCGCCCTCCTCCACGACCACGGGCAGCTCCTCCGCGTCGCGGCCGCCCCCTCGCTGCTCGACCGGGCGATCGAGGAGGCCATGCGGGTGGCGACGCCGACCCCGGTCATGCTGCGCAGCGTGCACCGGCCCGCCGCGGTGGCGGGCGTCGCGATCCGGCCCGGGGACCGGGTGCTGATCGCCACGCACAACTGCTGCCGCGCGTACGGGCCGTTCGACCTCGACCGCCCGCACCCGCCCGAGCTGCGCCGCCTGTGGTTCGGCGCGGGGCCGCACTTCTGCATCGGCTACCCGCTGGCCATGGCGCAGATCCGGCTGGCCGCCCGCACGCTGCTGGCCGCGGCGCCCCTCGTGATCACTCGCCGCGCCGCGGCGCGGAACGTGCTGATCCCGACCTACCGCGTGCTGGCCGTCCGATCGGAGGCGGCGCCGTGACGCTGGTCAGGCGGCTGCTCGACCAGGCGGCCCGGACGCCCGGAGCCGTCGCGCTGATCGCCGGCGACGGCGCGCAGCTCACCTACGGCGAGCTGCGCCGGCAGGTGCTCGCGGTCCGGCACGGGCTGCTGTCGTACGGGCTCGCGCCGGGCGACGGGGTCCTGTTCTCGGTGCGGCCGTCGCCGGAGTCGCTCGTCCTCGCGCTGGGCGTGGTCGCCGCCGGGGGGACGGTCGTGTTCGCCGACCCGGGCGCCGGCCCCGAGATGTTCACCGCGCGGCTGCGGCTGGCGCGCCCGCGCTGGTCGGCGGCGGAGTCGGTGCTGTACGCGGGCAGCCGGCTGCGGCCCGTCCGGGCGTACGCGCGGCGGCGCGGGCTGCTCCTGCCGGACCTCGCCGGCCTGCGGATCCCCGGCGAAGGCCGGATGCGGCACATCCGCGTGGGCCGCCGCCTCCCCGGCGTCCCGCGCGGCGCGCTGTCCTTCGCGCGCCTGATCCGCGGCGACGCCCCCGAGCCCGCCGGGGACGCCGACCCGGACGCGCCCGCCGCCGTGATCTTCACGTCCGGGACGACGGCGGACCCGCGCGCGGTCGTCCACACCCAGGCGTCGCTCGCCGCGGCGCTCGACCTGTTCCGCACCCGCCTGCCGCTCGGCCCCGGCGACGTCGTGCACACCGACCAGCTGATGCTCGGGCTCCCGACCCTGATCGCGGGCGCCCGCTGGTCGATGCCGCCGCTGTCCTGCCCGCCCGCCGGCTTCGCCCGGCTCATGCGGGAGCGCGGGGCGACGCACGTGTTCTGCGTGCCCGTCCACCTCGCCGAGATCCTGGACGCGTGCCCGGAGCTGCCGCCGTCCGTCCGGTACGTCCTGCTCGGTGCGGCCCCCGCGCCCGCGGCGATCCTGCGCCGGGCGGTCGCGGCGGCGCCGTCGGCCGAGGTGCTGTCGGTCTACGCGATGACGGAGATCCTTCCGGTGGCGATCGCGTCGGCGCGGGAGAAACTGGCCCACACCGGCTCCGGCGACCTGCTCGGCGCCCCGCTGCCCGGCGTCGGCGCTCGTTCGGCGGCCGACGGGGAGCTGGTCCTCTCCGGCCCCAACCTCTGCCGCGGCTATCTGGGCGCGGACCCCGTCACCGAGCTGCCCACCGGCGACCTCGTGCGGATGGACGGCGGCCGCCTCGTCCTCATGGGGCGCAAGAAGGACATGCTGATCCGCGGCAAGTTCAACCTCTATCCCGGCCTGTACGAGCCGTCCATCGCGGCGCTCCCGGACGTCGCCGAGGCGGCGATCGTCGGCATCCCCGATCCGCGGACGGGGGACGAGGAGGTCGTCCTGGCGGTGGTCGGCCCGCCCGGCCTGGCCGCCCGCCTGCCCCGCACCCTCCCGGACGTCATCGACCACGACGCGCTCCCCGACCGCATCGTCGTCCTGGACGAACTGCCGCGCTCCGGCCGCACTCGCAAACTCGACCGCGACCGCCTCCGCGCGATGGTGGCGCGATGAGGATCGCGGTGACCGGAGCGTCCGGGTTCGTGGGCGGGGCGGTGTGCCGCGCCCTGGCGGCCGAAGGCATCGCGACCTGCGCGTTCGGTCGCCGCCCGGCCGTCCCGCCGGCCCACGTGGGCCGGGCCCCCTACCGCTCGTGGGACCTCACCCGCGGCCCTCTCCCCGATCCGCCCCGCGTGGACGCGGTCATCCACTGCGCGGGCAGTGTCACCGACTGGGGGCCGGCCCGCGCCCTCTTCGCCGCCAACCTCACCGGCACGCGCAGCGCCCTCGCGACCTTCCCCGCCGCCCGGTTCGTGCACGTCAGCACGGCCAGCGTGTACGACCCGTTCCGGCCGACCGTCATGGCCCGCGAGGACGAGGCGCCGGTGTCCCGCTACCTGAACGCCTACGGCGCCTCGAAGGCGGCCGCCGAGCGCCTGGCGCTGGAGCGCGGCGCGATCGTCCTGCGCCCGCACGCCGTCTACGGACCCGGCGACACGACGCTGCTGCCCCGCGTCCTGTCCGCCGTCCGGGGCCCGGTCCTGCCCGCCGTCGGGACGGGCCGCCAGCGCATCAGCCTGACCTCGATCGGCAACCTCGTCCGGGCCTGCGTCCTGGCCGCCGCCGGCCCGGTGGCCTCGGGCGTCTTCAACGTCGCCGACGCCGCCCCGGTCGTGATCGACGACGCGTTCCGCGAGATCCTCCGCGAGCGCGGCGTCAGGGCGCGACCGGTCTACCTCCCGGCCGGGGCCGCGCGCCCGCTGGCGGCGCTCGCCGAGGGCGCCTTCCTGCTGGCCCGCCGCCCCGAACCGCCGCGCGTCACCCGCTACGCGATCAGCCATCTGGCCGTGGAGCGCACGCTCGACATCACCGCCGCGCGCGAGGTCCTCGGCTACGAGCCGCGGGCGACGAGCTTCGAGGGGGCCGCCGGCTGGGCAGCGTCAACTTGAGGTTGACGATCCGGGAGCGTCAACCTATGGTTGACGCATGACCGAACCCACACCGGTGGCCGGCCGGATCCGGCTGGACGAACTGATCGACGCCATCAAGAAGGTCCACTCCGACGCCCTCGAACAGCTCAGCAGCGCGGTGGTGGCCGCCGAGCACCTCGGCGAGGTCGCCGATCACCTCATCGGGCACTTCGTCGACCAGGCCCGCCGCTCCGGCGCGTCCTGGACCGACATCGGCAGGAGCATGGGCGTCAGCAAGCAGGCCGCGCAGAAGCGCTTCGTCCCCAAGACCCCGATGTCCGAACTCGACCCGTCCGAGGGCTTCTCCCGGTACACCGTCCGCGCCCGCAACGTCGTCATCTCCTCGCAGAACGAGGCCCGCGCCGCCGGCAGCGCCGAGATCACCCCGGCCCACCTCGTCCTCGGCCTGCTCGCCGAGCCCGAGGCGCTCGCGGCCAAGGCCATCACCGCGCAGGACGTCCTGCTGGACACCGTCCGCCAGGCCGCCACGGCCGCGCTGCCGCCCGAGTCCGACGAGCTCCCCGCGCTCATCCCGTTCGACCAGGACGCCAAGAAGACCCTCGAACTGACCTTCCGCGAGGCCCTGCGCCTGGGCCACAACTACATCGGCACCGAGCACATCCTGCTCGCCCTGCTCGAACACGAGAACGGCACCGGCATCCTGTCCGAGCTGGGCATCCGCAAGGACGCCACCGAAGAGAAGATCGTCGAGGCCCTGAAGGCCCTGGCTCCGGACGTCCCCTAGGGCCGGTCGGGCCGGCTGCGATGAGTATCGCGCGCCGCGCGGGTCTGCACGGTCATGGAGAAGCTCATCACCGCCAACGGCGTCGACCTCTGCACCGAGACCTTCGGCGACCCCGCCGACACGCCGATGCTGCTGATCGGCAACACGATGCTCACGTGGCCGGACGCCCTCTGCGAACGCCTGGCGGCGCTGCGCCGCTTCGTCGTCCGCTACGACCTGCGCGGCACCGGCCACTCGGCGGCGGCCGCCCCGGAGACCCCGTCCTACACGCTCCGCGACCTGGTGGCGGACGCCGCCGCCCTGCTCGACGCGCTCGGCCTGGAGCGCGCGCACGTCGTCGGCGCCGGGCCGGGCGGCTGGATCGCCCAGCTCCTGGCCCTCGACCACCCGGCCCGCGTCGCCACCCTCACCCTGATCGGCACCCGCCCCACCGCGCCCGGCCCCGCCGACGCCGACCTGCCCGACCACGCGCCCGAACTCATGGAGCACTTCATGAGCGGGCTCCACGTCGACTGGACGGACCGCGCCTCCATCGTCGAGTTCCAGCTGGAGAACGCACGCCGCATGGGCGGCGCCGGTTTCGACGAGGACGAGGCCCGCGCGCACATCGAACGCGTCCACGACCGGACCCGCCCCGTCGACGACCACGGCGCGTCCCACCGCGTCGACCAGATGGCCGTCCAGTTCGCGGCGATGGACTGCGGCCCCCGCTGGCGGGAGCGCCTCCCCGAGATCACCGCCCCGACGCTGGTGATCCACGGCGAGGACGACCCGTTCTTCCCCATCGGCAACGCCGAGGCGCTGGCCGCCGAGATCCCCGAGGCCGAGCTGCTGCCCCTGCCCGGCACGGGCAGCGAGCTCCCGTCCCGCACCTGGTCTACGGTCGTCCCCGCCCTGCTGCGCCACACGTCCTGACCGGGGCGTCCCGGGCGGCGGCGCACGGCCGGACGGCTTCCCGGCGATGGATGAGGCACCAGGCCACCAGAGCCCCGGTGAGGTAGGCGGCGCCGACGAGGCCGAACGAGACCGCGGCTCCGGTGGCCCAGCCGGGCGCCGCCGCCAGGACGGCGCCGATCGAGGCGATGCCGACGAGGGAGCCGATCTGCCGGTTGGCGTTGAGCACCGAACCGGCGATGCCGGCGTGCCGGGCGCCCGCCGCGTCCACCAGCGCCGCCGTCATGGCGGGGACGGCGAGACCGCCCGCGAGGCCGGTCGCGGCGAGCGCGACGGCCGGCGGCCACCACGGGGTCGACGGCGACAGGGCGGTCAGGGCCAGCGAGGCGGCGCCCGCGACCAGCAGGGCGGCGGTGAGGACGGGACCGGCCGCGACGCGTCCGGAGACGCGGGCGAAGGCGACGTTGCCGGCCGGGATGAAGACCGTGAGCGGCAGTATCTGCAGCCCGGCCTGGAGCGGGGTCGCCCCGCGGGCCTGCTGGACGTACAGGCCGACCAGGAAGAGCGAGCCGTAGAACGCGGCGTTGAACAGGAAGCCCACGGCGTTGGCGCCGGCGAACCGGGCGCCGCGGAACAGCGCCCAGGGCATCACCTGGTCGCGCGCCCGGCGCTCGCGCCCGATGAGGAGGCCGGTGGCCAGCACCGCGGCGGCGACCGCCCCGGTCACCGGCGCCGCGGCCCACCCGAGCCGCGGCCCCTCGATCAGCGCGAAGCTGCCGCCGGCGAGCAGCACGATGACGGCGCCGTGCCCGGCGATCGCCAGGGGCAGCGCGTCGCCCTCCGCGGCGGCGATGTGCCGGCGGGTGAGGAGCATGCCCGCCGCGCCGACCGGCAGGTTGACCAGGAAGATGCTCGGCCAGCCGAACGCGCCGACCATGACGCCGCCGATCGTCGGGCCCAGCGCCATGGACGACGAGACGACCGCCGACCAGACGCCGAGGACCTTCGCCCGCTCCCGGGCGCCGGGGAAGGCCCGTACCAGCAGCGCGAGCGAACTCGGCATGAACAGCGCCGCCCCGGCCCCCTGCAGCAGCCGGGCCGCGATCAGGGCGGCGACGCCGGGCGCCAGCGCGCAGGCCAGCGACGCGGCGCCGAAGACCCCCATGCCCCACAGGTAGACCCGCCTCGCGCCCAGCCGGTTCGCCAGCCCGCCGCCCAGCATCAGCAGGGCGGCGAAGCTGAGGACGTAGCCGTCCACGGCCCAGGTGAGCTGCGTGAGGGAGGCGTGCAGGCTCAGCTGGATCGTGGGCCCGGCGACCTGCATCACCGTGGCGTCCAGGCTCGCCATGACGAACCCCGAGGCCAGCGCCGTGATCTTCATTGCGCCCGGCGGCCCGGTGGACATGATCGACCTCGCTTCCCTCGGAAGTAAACGGACGGCCTGCGTCCGGTTCAGCACGCTAGAGCAAGCGGACGCGATCTGTCCACTTAAATCGGACGGCTATCGTCCGCTTATTGCTAGGCTGGCGGCATGGCAGCGGCGGTTCCGGCGGTGCGCCGGCTCCTCGACGACGGCTCCGGCCGCCGTCCGCGCGCCGACGCCCGGCGCAACGTGGAACGCCTCGTGGCCGCCGCCCGCCGGGCCGCCGCCGAGGGCGGCGAGATCACCGCCCACGAGATCGCCCGCCGCGCCGGCGTGGGCGTCGGCACGTTCTACCGCCGGGTCGGCTCGCTCGAAGCGCTGCTGGAGGCGGTCCTCGGCGAGGTGCTGGAGGAGATCACCGCCAAGGGCGACGAGGCGATGGCCGACCCCGACCCCTGGAGGGGCTTCACGGCGTTCGCCTTCGCCTACATCCGGCTGCGCAACGAGCTGTGCGACGTCAACCAGCGCCTCGGCGACGTGCTCGACCACTCCCGTGCCGCGCTGCGGGACCGCGTCCGCGACCTGGTGGAGCGCGCCCAGCGGGCCGGTGTGATGCGCACGGACACGACCTGGGAGGACGTGGCGTTCCTCCTGGTCGCCGCGTCCTCGACCGGCCCCCACACCCTGGGCCTGCGGGCGGGCGCCCGCCAGTGGGAGCGCAACCTCCAGGTCGTCCTGGACGGCCTGCGCTGCTGCGACCCCGTCCCGCTCACCGGCGAACCCCCCGCCCTGCCCGCCTGATCCCCGCCCGCGGGCGGCGGGCCGGGAGCGGAATCAGGTCAGGCGGAGGGCCAGGAAGAAGTCGACGCGGTCCTCCAGCCGGGAAAGGTCGCGGCCGGTCAGCTCCTCGATGCGCTGGATCCGGTAGCGGACGGAGTTGACGTGCAGGTGCAGCTGCTCGGCGCAGCGCGTCCAGGAGCCGGAGTTCCGCAGGAACGTCTCCAGGGTGCGGACGAGGTCGGCGCCGTGGGTCCTGTCGTAGTCGTGCAGCGGGTCCAGGAGGCGCGTCTTGAACATCCGCCGGACGTCGTCCGGGACGCTCGCCAGCAGGAGGACGTGGGTGGCCAGCTCGTCGTGGCGAACGACGGAGACGGGGGAGGGGCGGGCGGCGGCGAGGCGGCGGGCGTAGCGGGCCTCTTCGAGCGCGCCGCGCAGGTCGGCCGCCGCGACCGCGCCGCTGACGCCGAGCGCCAGGCCGCCCCCGGCCAGGCCGGGCGCCAGGAGGCCGAGCGCGCCCTGGATCTCGGCGGCGACGTCGCGCCCGGCGGACGGGACGGCCGCGAGGACCTCGTCGTCCACCGAGTCCAGCACGGGCGACGGCAGGATCTCGGCCAGGACCGCGCGGACGTCGGACGGGCGCAGGGCGGTCCCGGAGGCGGCCACGGCGACCACGGCGCCGGCGGGCAGGGCGCCTGCGGGCAGAGGGGCGTCGCCGGAGAGGAGGCCGGCGGTGCGCGGCGCGTCCAGGCGGGTCCGTTCGAGCGCGACGATCGCGGCGAGTTCGGCGGTCAGGGCGCGGCGCTCGGCGGGCCAGTCGGCGAAGTCGCCCTCGAAGGCGAGGAACCAGTCGGCGACGCGGGGGGTGTCCGCGGCGACGGGGAAGAGGGACGCGTCGAGGGCGGGGACGTGGTGCGGCAGCTGCGGCGCGGTGAGGAACGCGCGGGCGAGGGCGGCGGGGTCGGGCGGGGCCGGGCCCGCGACGACGCGGCCGGTCGGGGCGAGCAGGTGGCAGTGGCCGACCAGGTCGAGGACGGCGCCGAGGCCGGTGCCCTCGACGAGGCGGCGGTGCCGGTCCAGCACGGCGGCGAGGTCGGCGGCGCGGGCCCCCGACAGGTGCCGGACGACCTCCTCGGTGACGGTCGCGAACGCCACGTCCTCCGGGACCTTGAACAGGGGGAGGCGGTGGCGCCGGCACGCCTCGACCAGGTCGTCCGGGATGGCGCCGAGCGTGAGGTCCCAGGCGGCGAGACCCGACACGCCCGCCGAGGTGAGGGCGCGGACGAAGGTCTCGGAGTCGGCGGGGGAGGTCCGCCAGACGAGGCCGGTCAGCACCAGCTCGCGCCCGCGCAGGTAGCGGCCAGGGTCGAGGAGGTCGGTGGTGACGACCCAGCGGATCGTGCGGTCCAGCTCGTCCGATCCGGTGACGACCTCCAGCCGCAGCTCGGGCATGGCGAGCAGGGAACGCAACCTCATATGGAGAAAGCTACAAAAGGAGGTGCGTGACCGGGACCACAGTTCGGACGTCCTGTGCCTCGACCCGTCCCCGGGCCGCTGTGTGTACTGGCAGGCGTGGAGCTGAGCGAGGCGGATCTGGCGGCGTGCTGCGCGTCCCGCCGGTGGGTCGCGGCCGTCGCCGGGCACGCGGACCCGGACGCCCTGCGGGCGGCCTCGAAACGCGTGCTGGACGAGCTGGAGTGGCCCGACATCGAGGAGGCGCTCGCGGCGCATCCCCGCATCGGGGAGCGGCCCGGCGGGCAGGGCCGGGAGGCCGGCTGGTCGCGCGGCGAGCAGTCCGGGATGGACGGCGCCGGGCAGGAAGTGCGGGACGCCTTCATCGAGGGCAACCGGGCTTATGAGGAGCGTTTCGGGCATGTGTTCCTGATCTGCGCGTCGGGCCGGTCGGCCCTGGAGATGCTCGCCGAGCTCAGGGAGCGGCTGGAGAACGACGCCCGGACCGAGCGCGAGGTCGTCCGGAGGGAGCTGGCCGCGATCGTGGACCTGCGGCTGGTGAAGCTGGCGAAGGAGAAGGGATGAGCCTGTCGACGCACGTGCTGGACGCGGCGAAGGGGCTGCCCGCGGCGGGGGTGGCCGTCCGGCTCGACCGGCGCGACGAGGACGGCTGGACGGCGCTGGCCGAGGCGCGCACCGACGCCGACGGCCGCGTCAGGGAGTGGGGGGCGGAGCCGGGGGCGGGCGTGCACCGGCTCACGTTCGAGACGGCGGGGCTGTCGGAGTTCTACCCCGAGGTCACGGTCGCGTTCACGATCGACGACCCCGGGCGGCACTACCACGTCCCGCTGCTGATCAGCCCGTTCGCGTACTCGACCTACCTGGGGAGCTAGCCGCGATGGCCATCCTGCTCGGACCCAACCGCTACGGGAAGGCGGAGACCCGCGTCGTCCGCGTGACCCGGGACGGCGGCACCCATCGGCTCAAGGACGTCAACGTCAGCGTCTCCCTGTCCGGCGCGATGGACGACGTGCATCTGACCGGCGACAACTCGGCCGTCCTGCCCACCGACAGCCAGAAGAACACCGTGTTCGCGTTCGCCAAGAAGCACGGCATCGGCGCGATCGAGGACTTCGGCCTGCTGCTCGCCCGCCACTTCGTCGCGTCGCAGCGCGCCGTCGCCCATGCCCGCGTGGAGATCCACGAGTACGGCTGGAGCCGCATCACGGGCGGGCACTCGTTCGTCCGGGACGGCGGCGAGGTCAGGACGGCGCTGATCCACAGCGACGAGCGGGCCGAGACGGTCGTGTCCGGCCTCACCGACCTCGTCGTCCTCAACTCGACCGGCAGCGAGTTCCACGGGTTCGCGCGGGACGAGTACACGACCCTGGAACCGACCGACGACCGCGTCCTCGCCACGTCGGTGACCGCGCGGTGGCGGCACCGGGGCACGGAGGCCCCCTGGGACGAGTCGTACCGCGCGGCCCGCGGCGCCCTGCTCGCGGCGTTCGCCGAGACGCACAGCCTGTCGCTCCAGCAGACGCTGTACCAGATGGGGCGCCGCGTCCTGTCCGAACGGGACGAGATCTGCGAGGTCAGGCTGTCGATGCCCAACAAGCACCACTTCCTGGTCGATCTGGAGCCGTTCGGCCTGAAGAACGACAACGAGGTCTACTTCGCCGCGGACCGCCCGTACGGGCTCATCGAGGGCACGGTGCTCACCGACGACGCGCCCGCCGCCCCGTCCGCCTGGAACTGAGGACACCGCAGACATGGACTTCCTGCGACCGCCGACCTGGGAGGACGCGCTCGACGCCAAGGCGCGGCGGCCGGGCGCGCGGCCCGTGCAGGGCGGCACCGACGTCATGGTCGAGATCAACTTCGACCGGGACCGGCCCGAGGCGCTGCTCGACCTGACCCGCATCGGCTCCCTCGCCGAATGGGACATGGCCGACGGGCGGCTCCGCGTCGGCGCCGGCGTCACCTACGCGCGCCTGATCACCGAGCTCGGCGGGCGCCTGCCGGGGCTCGCGCAGGCGTCCCGCACGGTCGGCTCGCCGCAGATCCGCAACCGCGGCACGGTCGGCGGCAACCTCGGCGCCGCGTCGCCCGCCGGGGACGCCCATCCGCCGCTGCTGGCCGGGGACGCCGTCATCGAGGTCGAGTCGGCGGCGCGCGGCGTCCGGATGATCCCCGCCGCCGCCTTCTTCACCGGCGTCAAGCGCAACGCACTCGCCCCGGACGAGCTGATCCGCGCGTTCTGGACGGTCCCCGCGTCCGGCCCCCAGTACTTCTCCAAGATCGGCACCAGGAACGCGATGGTGATCGCCGTCTGCTCGTTCGCGCTCGCCCTCCACCCGGAGGAGTGCCGCGCCGGCACCGGCCTCGGCTCCGCCGCGCCCACGCCCCGCCGCGCCGCCGAGGCCGAGACCTTCATCTCGCACGAGCTCGACTGGGAGGGCCGCCGCCCCCTCTCCGAGGCCGCCGGGCGGCGGTTCGGGGAACTGGTCGCGGAGGCCGCGTCCCCGATCGACGACGTCCGGGGCACCGGCGGCTACCGCAGGCACGCCCTCTCCGTGATGGCGCGCCGCACGCTGGCCTGGGCCTGGGACGACTACAGGACCGGAGCGTCCGGAAGGAGGGCGTCCTGATGCGCGTGAACGTCACCGTGAACGGCGCGGCGGAGGCCGTGGACGACGTGTGGGAGGGCGAGAGCCTCCTCTACATGCTGCGCGAGCGGATGGGCCTCCCCGGCTCGAAGAACGCCTGCGAACAGGGCGAATGCGGCTCCTGCACCGTCTACCTGGACGGCGTGCCGGTGTGCGCGTGCCTGGTCGCGGCGGGCCAGGCCGAGGGCCGCGACGTCGTCACCGTCGAGGGCCTCGCCGGGGGCCCGCCCGCCGCGGACGGCGAGCAGCGCCTCGACCCCGTCCAGGAGGCGTTCGTGGAGGCGGGCGCCGTGCAGTGCGGGTTCTGCACGCCCGGCCTGATCGTCCAGTCGCACGACCTGCTGGAGCGGAACCCGGCGCCGTCGGACGCGGAGATCCGCGAGGCGCTCGCCGGGAACCTGTGCCGCTGCACCGGCTACGAGAAGATCCTGGACGCGGTGCGGCTCGCCGCCCGCCGGAAGGCCGCCGAATGATCATCGAGCACGCGCACGTCGCCACCGTCTCCGGGGACGAGTACCCGGACGGCCACATCGTCATCGACGGCGACCGCATCGCGGCCGTCGGCCCGGGGCCGGCCCCGGCCGCCGCGGCCGGCGACCCCGACCGCGTCGACGCGCGCGGCTGCCTCGCCACCCCCGGCCTGGTCAACACCCACCACCACCTGTACCAGTGGGCGAGCCAGGGCATGGTCACCGACGGGACGCTGTTCGAGTGGCTCACCACCCTCTACAAGCCCTGGTCGAAGATGGACGCCGAGGTCGTCGCGGGCGCGGCGACCGCCGGGCTGGGCTGGCTCGCCAAGTCGGGCTGCACCACGTCCACCGACCACCACTACCTGTTCCCGCGCGGGCGCGGCGACCTGTTCGCGGCCGAGATCGAGGCGGCGCGCGAGATCGGCGTCCGCTTCCACCCGTGCCGCGGCTCGATGGACCGCGGCGAGTCGCGGGGCGGGCTCCCGCCGGACGAGGTCGTCGAGGACCTCGACACGGTCCTCGCCGTCACCGAGGAGGCGATCGACCGGTACCACGACCCGTCGCCCGGCTCGATGCTGCGGATCGCCGTCGCCCCCTGCTCGCCGTTCTCCGTCAGCCGCGACCTGCTGGTCGAGTCGGCGCGGCTCGCGCGCGACAGGGGCGTCCGCCTGCACACCCACCTCGCGGAGACGCTGGACGAGGAGGAGCACACGCGGGAGCAGTTCGGCATGACGCCCACCGAGTACATGGACTCGATGGGCTGGCTCGGCCCCGACGTGTGGCTCGCGCACTGCGTCCACCTGCACGACACCGACGTCAAGCGGCTCGCCGAGACCCGCACCGGCACCGCGCACTGCCCCAGCTCGAACGCCCGCCTCGGCGCCGGGATCGCCCGCGTGTCGGACCTGCTCGCGGAGGGCGCGGCGGTCGGGCTCGGCGTGGACGGCTCGGCGTCCGCGGAGCTCGTCCCGCTCGCGGGGGAGCTGCGCCAGGCCCTCTACATGCAGCGCGCCCGCTACGGCCCGGCCTCCCTCACCGCCCGCCAGGCGCTGGAGATGGCGACGCTCGGCGGCGCCCGCTGCCTCGGCCGCGAGGACGAGCTCGGCTCCCTCGAACCCGGCAGGCTCGCCGACGTCGCGCTGTGGCGGATGGACGGCTTCCAGGCGGCGATCGACGACCCGGTCGTGGCGTTCGCGTTCGGCCCGACCCCGCCGCTGCGGCGCCTCGTCGTCGGCGGGCGCACCGTCGTGGACGACGACGCCCTCGTGACCGTCCCGCAGGACGAGGCCGCGCGGCGCGGCGCGGCCGCCCACCGCCGCCTCATGCGGCTCGCGGAGGAGGTGCTCTGATGACGTCCCCGCTGGACAGGGCGTCCCCGGCGAAGAGCCCGGGGCACGTGGCCGCGCCGGGCATCGGCGGGGTCGGGGAGAGCCCGCTGCGCCCGGACGGCGTCCTCAAGGTCGCGGGCGAGTTCGCCTACGCGTCGGACCTGTGGATGGACGGCATGCTGTGGGGCGCGACGCTGCGCAGCCCGCACCCCAGGGCGCTCATCCGGTCGGTCGACATCGGGCCGGCGCTGGCGCTGCCCGGCGTCCGGGCCGTCCTGACCCACGAGGACGTGCCGGGCCGCAAGATGTTCGGCATCGACCACACCGAGGACCAGCCCGTCCTCGCGATCGACCAGGTCCGCTACCAGGGCGAACCCGTCGCGCTGGTCGCCGCCGACCATCCGGAGACCGCGCGCCGGGCGATGCAGCGGATCGCCGTCGAGTACGAGGTGCTGGAGCCGGTCACCGATCCGCGCGCCGTGATCGCCGACCCCGAGCGGCTGAAGGTGCAGGACCGGGGCGGCATCACCCGGTACCAGCCCGTCCGCGTCGGGGACGTGGACGCCGCGAAGCCCGGCGCCGGCGTGGTCGTCACCGGCGAGTACGAGGTGGGCATCCAGGACCAGGCGTTCCTCGGCCCCGAGTCGGGCCTGGCGATCCCGTCGGAGGACGGCGGCGTCGACCTGTACGTCTCCACCCAGTGGATCCACAACGACCTCAAGCAGATCGCGCCCTGCCTGGGCCTCGCCGAGGACCAGGTGCACATGACGCTCGCGGGCGTCGGCGGCGCGTTCGGCGGGCGCGAGGACCTGTCGATGCAGATCCACGCGGGCATGCTCGCCCTGCACACCGGCAGGCCCGTGAAGATGTCGTACAACCGGTACGAGTCGTTCTTCGGGCACGTGCACCGGCATCCCGCCAAGATGCGGTACGAGTACGGCGCCGCGGCCGACGGCCGGCTGCTCTACGCCGACGTCGAGATCATCCTGGACGGCGGCGCCTACACGTCGTCCACCATCAACGTGGTCGGCAACGCGGCCTCGCTGGGCGTCGGGCCGTACGAGATCCCCAACATCAGGATCGACGCGTACGGCGTCTACACCAACAACCCTCCGTGCGGGGCGATGCGCGGGTTCGGCGCCGTGCAGGCGTGCTTCGCCTACGAGTCGATGATGGACAGGCTCGGCGACGCATGCGGCCTCGGCCCGCTGGAGATCCGCCGCCGCAACGCCGTCACGCAGGGGTCGAGGCTCGCGACGGGCCAGGTCATCGAGTCGCCGGCGCCGCTCGCCGAGATGCTGACCCGCCTTGAGGCGATGCCCATGCCCGCCGAGGCGGACCCGGCCGACCTCCGGAACCTGCCCGGCGGCGTGTCGCAGACGACGCACGGCGAGGGCGTCGTGCGCGGCGTCGGCTACGGCGTCGGGATCAAGAACATCTGCTTCTCCGAGGGCTTCGACGACATGTCCACGGCCCGCGTCCGGCTGGAGGTCATCGGCGGGGAGGCCACGGCGCTCGTCCACACGGCCGCGGCCGAGGTCGGGCAGGGGCTCGTCACGGTCCAGGCGCAGGTCGCGCGGACGGAGCTGGGCGTCCAGAAGGTCACGATCGCCCCGGCGGACAACGGGGTCGGCGACGCGGGCTCGTCCAGCGCGTCCCGCCAGACGTACATGACGGGCGGCGCGGTGAAGGCGGCCTGCGAGGCGGTGCGGGCCCGGCTCCTCGCGCTCGCGGAGCGCCGCTACGGCCGCGGCGACCTCGACGTCGCCGGCGGGAAGATCGTCTCGCGGGCGGCCGGCGTGCTCGGCGCCGTCGAGGACGTCCTCGGCTCCGAGGTCATCGAGGAGACCCGCGAATACCACCACCGCCCCACCGCGCGGATGGACCCGGTCACCGGGCAGGGCCGCAGCCACACCCAGCTCGCCCTGTGCGTCCACCGGGCCGTCGTCGACGTGGACGTCGACCTCGGGCTCGTCAAGGTCGTCGAGCTGGCCGCCGTGCAGGACGTCGGTAGGATCATCAACCGGCTGTCGCTGGAGGGCCAGATCCACGGCGGCTCCGCGCAGGGACTCGGCCTCGCCGTGATGGAGGAGATCGTCGTGTCGGACGGACTCGTCCGCAACCCGTCGTTCACCGACTACCTGATCCCCACCATCCTCGACATGCCGCCCATGCGGCTGGAGATCCTGGAGAACCCCGACCCCGAGGCCCCCTACGGCCTCCGCGGCGCCGGCGAGCCGCCGACGCTCTCCTCCACCCCGGCGATCGTCGCCGCGATCCGCGCCGCCACCGGCCGCCCCCTCACGCGCGTCCCCGTCCGCCCCGAGCACATCGTCCGAGGGGAGCCATGACGCGCCGGTTCGTGGTCAACTGCTCGATCCTGTTCACCGAGCTGCCGCTTCTGGAGCGGCCGGCGGCGGCGCGGGCGGCGGGGTTCGAGGAGGTCGAGTTCTGGTGGCCGTGGAACGGCGAGCCGGCGCCGGCCGACGCGGACGTCGGCGCGTTCTGCGCGGCGATCGAGGACGCCGGGGTGCGGCTCGCCGCGCTCAACCTCTACGCGGGCGACATGGCGGCGGGGGATCGCGGTGTGCTGTCCGATCCGTCCCGCGGTGAGGAGTTCCACCGCGGCCTCGACGTGCTGGTCCGGATCGCCGGGCGCCTGGGCACCCGGTCGTTCAACGCCCTCTACGGGCAGCGGCTCGACGGCGCCGACCCGGCCGACCAGGACCGGGTGGCGGCCGAGCGGCTCGTCCACGCCGCCGGGCGGGTCGCCGAGTTCGGCGGGACGCTGCTGGTCGAGCCGCTGGCGCGCGGGCTCAACGGCGCGTACCCGCTGGAGACGGCCGCCGACGTCGCCGAGGTGCTGGGGCGCGTCCGCGCGCGGGGCGCCCGGAACGTCCGATTCCTGTACGACACCTTCCACCTGGCCGCGAACGGCGACGACCTGGAGAGGGCCGCGCGGGACCACGCCGCCGACATCGGACACGTCCAGATCGCCGACGCGCCCGGGCGCGGGCGTCCCGGCACCGGCGCCATCGACTTCGACCGCGTCTTCGCCGTCCTCGACGAGATCGGGTACGGCGGGCGGATCTCGCTCGAATACGTGCCGCAGGGCCCGTCTTCGGAGGAGTTCGCGTGGACGACCTCCTGATCCGGTCCCGCCGGGCCGTGCTGCCGGACGGCGAGCGCCCCGCCGCCGTCTCCGTCCGCGGCGGCCGCATCACCGCGATCTCCGGTTACCGGACCGACGCCCGGGCGGCCGAGTCGGTCGACCTCGGAGACGTCGCGCTGCTGCCCGGCCTGGTCGACACGCACGTCCACGTCAACGAGCCCGGCCGCACCGAATGGGAGGGGTTCGCCACCGCGACGCGCGCCGCCGCGGCCGGCGGCGTCACCGCGCTCATCGACATGCCGCTCAACTCGCTGCCGCCGACCGTCGACCCGGCCGCGCTCGCCGCCAAGCGGGAGGCCGCGGAGGGCGCGTGCGCCGTGGACGTCGGGTTCTGGGGCGGCGCGGTCCCGGGTAACGCGGCGTCCCTGCGCCCCCTGCACGACCTCGGCGTCTTCGGGTTCAAGTGCTTCGCGTCCGACTCGGGCGTCCCGGAGTTCCCGCCGCTCGCGCCCGCGGAGATGCGGGCGGCGTTCCGGGAGATCGCCGCGTTCGGCGGGCTGGTCGTCGTCCACGCCGAGGACCCGGCCGCGCTGAGCGCGCCGTCCGGCGGCGGGTACCCGGAGTTCCTGGCGTCGCGGCCCCCGGCCGCCGAGCGGCGGGCCGTCGAGCGGGTCGTCCGGCTCGCGGAGGAGACCGGCGTGCGCGCCCACATCCTGCACCTGTCCGCCGCCGGCTGCCTGGAGGTCCTCGCGGAGGCGCAGGCGGACGGGATCCCGGTCACCGCGGAGACCTGCCCGCACTACCTGACCCTCTCCGCCGAGGACGTCCCCGCCCACCAGACCTCCGCGGCGACCGCGTACAAGTGCTGCCCGCCCGTCCGCGACGCCGCCAACCGCGAACTGCTCTGGCAGGGGCTGGCGTCGGGCGTGATCTCGTGCGTCGTCACCGACCACTCGCCGTGCACGCCCGAGCTGAAACGCGGCGGCTTCGCGACCGCGTGGGGCGGCATCTCGTCCCTCCAGCTGGGGCTCTCCGTCGTGTGGACGGCCGCGCGCGAGCGCGGGCACGGCCTGGCCGAGGTCGTCCGCTGGATGTCGGAGGCTCCCGCGGCCCTGGCCGCCGTCCCCGGCAAGGGCGGCCTCGCCGTCGGCAACGACGCCGACCTGGTCGCCTTCGCGCCGGACGAGACGTTCACCGTCGACCCGGCGGCCCTCCACCACCGGCACCCCGTCACCCCGTACGGGGGCCGGACGCTGACCGGCGCCGTCCGGGGCACGTGGCTGCGCGGCGTCCCCGCCGGAGAGCGGCCCGCGGGCCGGCTGCTCGCCCGGGAGGCGCGATGACCGAGTTCACGTCCCTGCCCGACCTGGCCGTCCGCACCCTCGGCGGGTCGGTCGTCGCCGCGAGCGACGAGTCCTTCGCCGAGAAGGAGAACCTGATCAACCCGTGGGCGCCGGCGTTCTCCCCGGAGACCTTCGGGCCGAAGGGGCAGGTGTACGACGGCTGGGAGACGGCCCGCCGCCGCGGCGGCGGCCACGACTGGGCGCTGATCAGGCTCGGCATGCCCGGCGTCGTCCGCGGCGTCGTGATCGACACGGCGTGGTTCACGGGCAACTACCCGCCGCGCGCGTCCGTCGAGGCGTGCGCCGTGGACGGCTACCCCGCCGACCTCTCCGGCGCCGACTGGGTGGAGATCGTCCCGGAGAGCCCGCTGAAGGGGAACACCGCGCACCGCTTCCCGGTGCGGGCCGAGCGCCTGTTCACGCACGTCCGGCTGAACATGTTCCCGGACGGCGGCATCGCCCGGCTCCGCGTCCACGGCGACGTCGTCCCCGATCCCCGCGTCCTGGCCGGCCTGACCGTCGACCTGGCCGCCCTGGAGAACGGCGCCCGCGTCGTCGAGTGCTCGGACGAGTTCTACTCCTCGCCCGACAACATGCTGTTCCCCGGCCTCGCCCGCAACCAGGCCGAAGGCTGGGAGACGGCCCGCCGCCGCGACGGCGGCCACGACTGGGCGGTGATCCGGCTCGCCGCGCCCGGCGTCATCAGGCTCGCCGAGATCGACACCGCCAACCTGAAGTTCAACGCGCCCGCCGCCGCCGAGCTGCAGGGCCTCGACGCCCGCACCGCCGCCCGCGGCGCGTGGCGCCCCCTGCTGCCCCGGACCGGTCTCCTGCCCGACACCCGGCACCGGTTCCGCCTGACATCGCCGGAGGTCACGCACGTCCGGCTGGACATCCACCCGGACGGCGGCCTCGCCCGCCTGCGCCTCCTCGGCGACCTGACCCCGGACGGGATGCGGGAGCTTTCCGCCCGCTGGGACGCCCTCACCCAACATTCGGCAGAGCATTGACCGCCGCCAGAAATCTGCCTACATTCTGAGCACCCCACCACCGATCTCCTCGTCCGCCTCCCGGAATGCTCGACAAAATCATGACGCCCGTTTATCAGGCGTTACGCAAGCAACCGGCCCCGGAGGAACCCCCATGAAACGACTCCAGGCAGGTGCGCTCGCCGCCGTGCTGGCGCTGCCCGCGGCCCTCGTACCGGCGGCCGCCCACGCGTCCGCGGACCCCGCGCACTACACCGGAACCCTCCCCGACGGCGCCACCTGGATCGCCGACGTCCCCGCGCGGTGGAACGGCACGCTCATCCTGTTCAGCCACGGCTTCGGGTCGCTCGCCCCCGCGAACCGCCCGAGCGAGGCCGCCGGGCAGGCGCTGCTCGACCGCGGCTACGCGCTCGCCGGCTCGTCCTACGACCCGGACGGCTCCCTCTGGGCGCTGGGCAGCGCCGTCCGCGACCAGATCGCGACCGGCGCGGCCGTCTCGAAGATCATCGGAAGGCCGCGCACCACCCTCGCGCTCGGCCAGTCCATGGGCGGCCTCGTCAGCGCCGAGCTCGCCGAGACCCGCGCCGTGGACGGCGTCCTCACCACCTGCGGCATCGTCGGCGGCGGCGTCGACCTGAACAACTACCAGCTCAACGCGGGCCACGCCATCGCGACGCTCCTCGCCCCGTCCCAGGACATCCGGCTCACCGGCTACACGTCGGCCCTCGACGGCATCGTCGCCGGCGCCCAGCTCGCCCAGGCCGTGAACGACGCCCAGGCCACCCCGGCGGGCCGTGCCCGCATCGCCCTCGCCTCGGCGTTCCTCAACCAGTCGTCCTGGTTCTCGGGCGACGCCCCGCCGCCCCGCCGCGACGCCGCGGCCCGGGAAGTCCAGCAGTACCAGTGGCTCACCTCGGGCGTCCTGGGCTTCATCTTCAGCGGCCGGTACTCGATCGAGCAGGCCGCCGGCGGCGACAGCGCATGGAACAAGGGGCTGGACTACGCGCGCCTGCTCCGACGGTCCGCCAACCTGGGCCAGGTCAAGACCCTCTACCGGCAGGCCGGCCTGAATCTGAAGGCCGACCTCGCCGAGCTCACCGCGACCGCGGACAAACGGGTCGAGCCCGGCCCCCTCGCCTGGATGACCCGCACCTCGGAGCCCACCGGGCGCTTGGCCGTCCCGACCCTCACCATCCACACGATCTCCGACCAGCTCGTCCCCGTCGAGCACGAGAACGAGTACGCCGCGGCCGTCCGCGCCGCCCGCCGGACCCCGCTGCTGCGCCAGGCGTACGTGCACCGGATCGGCCACTGCAACTTCACCGCGTCCGAATACGTGGCGTCCCTCCAGGCACTGGAGAAGCGCGTGAAGACCCGCCACTGGCCCGGCACGTCCGCCGAGTCCCTCAACAAGGCGGCCGCGTCCCTCTCTCTCGACTCCTCCGCCTTCGTCCGCTACCGCCCGGCCCCGCTGGTCGTGCAGCCGTCGCACCCCTGACCGCGCCGGAAAACGGAACGCCCCCGGCACGCGGCCGGGGGCGTCGCCGCGGGCAGGTCAGGAAGCCTCGGTGGGATCCTCCTCCAGGAGGTCGTCGAACTCGCCGTCCTTGACGCCCGCGATGAAGGCGTCCCACTCGGCCTCGGTGAAGTAGAGGATCGGCCCCTCGGGGTTCTTGGCGTCGCGCATCACGACGGCCCGCTCACCGAAATCCTTGTGCTGGACGGGGACGTCCTTGCCATCGATGAACTCGATGATGACCCCGTCGCTGAGGATCGGTTCCTGCTCGGTCACTGGCACACCTTCTTCGTCCCGGCTCTGTCGGGTCAAGGCTAGTGCGAAAGGTGCCGCGCCATCGGGGAAAGCGACCCCGGCGCCCCGCGCGTCAGGGGTCGATGAGCAGGCGCGCCGCGGTGATCTCCAGGCGGGACTGGATCTCCTCGATGGTGGCGTTGCCGCGCAGCATCTCGATCATCTCCATGGTCCAGATGCCGGACAGCGCGCGGGACACCAGGCGGCGCGGGTCGTCGGCGGGGATGTCCTCCGGCGGGCCGGACGCGGCGCGCAGCAGCAGCCCGCTCATCCGCTCGCCGAAGTCGGTCTTGATGTCCGACAGGAGCAGGGAGCGGATCAGCGCCTCCGCCAGCTCGGGCTCGCGCATGAGGCCGCGGGTGGCGCGCATCAGCACCTCGACCGCCCGCTCGGGCGCGGAGCCGCCGCGGGGCGGGCGGCGCTCGATGCTGCCTTCGAGGAGGTCGAGCTCCTCGCTGACGACGGCGACGACCAGGTCCATCTTGGACGGGAAGTAGCGGTAGAGCGTGCCGAGCGCGACCCCGGCCCGCTCGGAGACGGTGCGCATCTGCATCGCCTCGATCCCGCCGCGAGACGCGAGCGCCGCGGCCGCCTGGACGATACGCTTGCGCCGTTGGTGCTGGCTGCGGGAGCGCACGCCCTGCCCGGCCGCCTGTCCCGCCGGCTGACTCCGGGTCTCGTCCCCGGTCACTGTCGGCTCTGCGGTCACGGTCGCCATCCCTTCTGTGCGGGCCCGGTCGCCCGGCGCGTCCCCCCAAGCGTACCGCTTCGCGAGAACGTGTTATCTGATTTGCCGATGACGGCCGCCTCCAGTGCACTCTTACCCGGCGCTGGACCCTGACAAGCCAGCGGATTCGGGTTGGCCGCGCGCACCGGCCGGTCTCTGGACACTGAGTAGAATCTGTTCTACTTTTTCGCCGTGGGCGCGTCCCGGGAGGTGGGCATGACGAGCGTCGCGGCGCTACTGGAGGCGAGAGCGGACGACCGGCCCGGCCCGCGGGCCGGGTTCGGACGGCGCGGCCGGCTGCACCTCCTGGAAGGGAGCGGATGAGTGGACTTCAACCTGGACGAGACCCAGCAGGAGATCAAGGGCCTCGCCGCCGGAGTGCTCGCGCGCGAGGCCGCGCAGGAGCGGCTGGAGGCGTTCGAGAAGAGCGGCGCCCCCTACGACGAGGCCGCCTGGAAGGCCCTCGCCGAGGCGGGCCTGCTGGGGATCGTCCTGCCGGAGGACTTGGGCGGCGCCGGGCTCGGCCCGGTCGAGCTGGCGGTGATCCTGCGGGAGGTCGGCCGGCACGTCGCCCCCGTCCCGGTGTACGCGTCGCTGGCGCTCGCGGCGGTCCCGATCGCCGCGCACGGGACGGCGGAGCAGCGCGCCCTGCTCGCCCCGCTGACCGAGGGCGCGACGATCCTGACCGGCGCGTACCGCGAGCCCGGCCCGGCGGGCGAGGTCGCGGCGACGGCCCGCAGAGACGGCGGCGGCTACGTCCTCGACGGCGTGAAGACGTTCGTCCCGTATGCGCGGGAGGCGTCGCTGATCCTCGTGCCCGCCCGCGTCGAGGGCGAGGGCGTCGGGGTCTTCCTCGTCGAGCCGTCCGCCGTGACGATCACCGCGCAGCCGTCGGCGACCGGCGAGCCGCTGTCGCGCGTGGCGCTGGACGGCGCGAGGGCCGGCGCCGGCGCGCTGCTCGGCGGCGCGGCCGACGGCGCCGCCTGGGACACCCTGCGCCGCTCGGCCGTCGCCGGCGCGGTCGCGATCTCCTCCGGCGTCATCGAGGGCGCGCTCGAACTGACCAAGGAGTACACCAAGACCCGCGAGCAGTTCGACCGGGCGCTCGCGCAGTTCCAGGCCGTCACGATGCAGATCGGCGACGTCTACATCGCCAAGCGCGCGCTGGACGTCGCCGTCTGGGCGGGCGTCTGGCGGCTCGCGCAGGGCGCGGACGACGCCGAGGAGGTCCTCACCGTCGCGTCCTACAACGCGTGCGACCCCGTCATCAGGGCCCTCTACACCTGCCAGCACCTGCACGGCGGCATCGGCCTGGACGTCACCTACCCGCTGCACCGCTACTTCGCCTGGGGCAAGCACTGCGGGCACCTTCTCGGCGGCGCGGAAGACCGGCTCGACGCGCTCGGCGCGCTCATCGCCCAGGAGGACTGAATGTTCATCGACCTGACCGACGAGCAGAAGAGGCTGCGCGCCGAGCTGCGCGAGTACTTCGAGAACTGCCTGACCGCCGAGCAGCGCGCCGCCATCGCCGCCGACCCGTTCGGCCCCGCCTACATGGAGCACTGCAGGCGCCTCGGCCGGGACGGGATGCTCGGCGTCGCGCTGCCGAAGGAGTACGGCGGCCGCGGCTACGGCCCCGTCGAGCAGACGATCTTCGCGAACGAGATCGCGCGCGCCGAGGTCACCTACCCGCTGATCACGCTGAACTCGGTCGCGCCGACGATCCTGCAGTACGGGTCGGAGGCGCACAAGGAGTTCTTCATCCCGCGGATCCTCGCGGGGGAGTGCCACTTCGCGATCGGCTACAGCGAGCCGGGCGCCGGCACCGACCTCGCCGCGCTGCGCACCACCGCGGTGCGGGACGGCGACCACTACGTCGTGAACGGCCAGAAGATCTTCACGTCCGGCGCGCACTACGCCGACTACGTGTGGCTCGCGGCCCGCACCGACCCGTCCGCGAAGAAGCACAAGGGCATCTCGATGTTCATCGTGGACTGCAAGGACCCCGGCTTCTCCTGGACGCCGATCATCACGATGGACGGCGCGCACCACACCAACTCGACGTACTTCCAGGACGTCCGCGTCCCGGCCGACATGCTGATCGGCGAGGAGAACAAGGGCTGGGACCTCATCGTCAACCAGCTCAACCACGAGCGGGTCACGCTCGGCCCGGCCGGCAACATCGGCCACACGCGCATCCGGTTCGAGCGCTGGGCCCGCGAGACCCCCGGCCGGGACGGGCGGCCGCTGATCGAGGAGCCCGCCGTCCGCCGGGCGCTCGCCCGGGTGCACGCCTACCTCCGCGTCAACGAGATCCTCAACTGGCAGGTCGCCGCGAACCAGGACCTCGGCTGGCTCGGCGCGGCCGACGCGTCCGCCACGAAGATCTACTCCTCGGAGCGGATGCAGGAGGTCGGCCGCATCGTCGGCGACGTCCTCGCCCGCTACGGCGACCCCGCCGACCCGGAGACGGCGGACTTCATGGCGTCGGCCGACCGGCTCGCCAAGGGCGCGCTGGTGCTCACGTTCGGCGGCGGCGTCAACGAGATCCAGCGCGAGCTGATCGCCATGATCGGCCTCGGCCTCCCGCGCGCCCCGCGCTGACCGTCAGCGCCCGCCCGGCCGGGTCCTCTTCGGCTCGGCGCCGTGGGCGAAGCCGGTCGCCTCGTCCGGGCTCCGCCGGGGTCCGCGCTGGGCCTCCAGCCGGCGCAGGACGCGGCGCAGGTCGTCCAGGAACAGGTCGGCGAGGTCGTGCCCGAAGCCGTTGCGCACCACCACGCGCAGGACGGCGAGGTCGGTGCGGTTCTCCGGGAAGGTGTAGGCGGGGACGAGCCACCCCGACTCGCGCAGCGCGGCCGACACGTCGAACACCGTGAACGCGCGGACGTCCTCGCGCACCCGGAACGCGAACGCGGGGATGCCGGAGCCGCCGGTGAGCGGGTCGAACGGGCCGAGCCGCCCGATCTCGGCGGCCAGCCGGGTCGCGACGTCCCGGCACGTCCGCTGGACGCGGCGGTACCCGTCGAAGCCGAGCCGCAGGAAGTTGTAGTACTGGGCGACGACCTGCGCGCCGGGGCGGGAGAAGTTCAGCGCGAACGTCGGCATGTCCCCGCCGAGGTAGTTGACGCGGAAGACGAGGTCGTCCGGCAGGGCGTCCTCGTCCCGCCAGAGCGCCCAGCCCACGCCCGGCATGACCAGCCCGTACTTGTGGCCGGACGTGTTGATGGACGCGACCCGCGGCAGCCGGAAGTCCCAGGCCAGGTCCGGGTCGAGGAACGGCGCCACCATCGCGCCGGACGCGCCGTCCACGTGGACCGGCACGTCCAGGCCGGTGCGCTCCTCCAGGTCGTCGAGCGCGGCCGCGATCTCGGCGACGGGTTCGTAGCTCCCGTCGAACGTGGACCCGAGGACGGCGACGACGCCGATGGTGTTCTCGTCGCACAGCTCGACGGCCTCCCGCGCGCCGAGGTGGTAGCGCTCGCCCTCCATCGGCACGTAGCGGGGCTCGACCTCGAAGTAGTTCGCGAACTTCTCCCAGCAGATCTGCACGTTGACGCCCATGACGAGGTTGGGCCGGTCCGCCGGCCTCCCCGCGGCCCGCCGCCGCGCCCGCCAGCGGCGCTTCAGCGCGAGGCCGCCGAGCATCGCCGCCTCGCTGGACCCGGTCGTCGAGCAGCCCACCGCGCGGCGCGGGTCCGGGGCGTGCCAGAGCCGGGCGAGCATGTGCACGCAGCGCGCCTCCAGCTCGGCGGTGCGCGGGTACTCGTCCTTGTCGATCATGTTCTTGTCGGCGCACTCGGCCATCAGCCGCGCCGCCTCCGGCTCCGCCCACGTCGACACGAACGTCGCGAGGTTCAGCCGGGCGTTGCCGTCCAGCATCAGCTCGTCGTGGACGATCTGGTACGCGGTGCCGGGGTCGAGCTCGCCGGCGGGCAGCGCGTACCGGGGGATCGTCAGCGGCTCCCGGCTGAAGATCGGGTTGATCTCCAGGTCGCGGCCGCCCTCCCGGTCGGCGCGGGGGTGCTTCAGTGCCATGCCGCGGCCCTACCCCCGCCGCCCCGCGCCACACCGGGCGCCGCGGGTCCCGCGGGAGGCGCCGCTCAGGCGGCCTTCGCGGCGGGCCCGCTCACTCCGCCGGCCGCACGGGCTCGTTCAGGCCCTTCTCCAGCAGGGCGAACGCCTGGTCGACCGCCTCGGAGAGCGAGCCGAACGTGCCGCCCATGCGGTCGGCGGCGTCGGCGGCGGCCTGGAAGCCGCAGTGGGCCGCGGCGGCGACGACGTGCGGGCGCAGGTCGGCGTCGGGGTCGAGGCCCATCCGCCGCGCGACGACCTCGGTCAGCAGCGCCTGCTTGCGCTGCGCGTGCTCCAGGCTGCCCGCCAGCAGGGTGGGGCTGTCCTTCACCATGGACAGCATGCACTGGAAGCGGCCGGGGTCGAAGCCGAGCTCGCCCGCCTCGCAGGCGCGGGCGATCTCCACCACGGTGCGGCGCAGCGCGGTCATGATCGGCTCGTCTGGCGGCCGGGCGGCCAGCATCTCCGTCACGGCCCGGACCTGCTCCTCCTGGAAGGTGAGGGCGACGTCCTCCTTCGAGGCGAAGTAGCGGAAGAACGTGCGGGACGAGACGTCCACGGCGTCGGCGATCTCCTCGACGGTGGTCGCGTCGAACCCCTTCTCGGCGAAGAGGGTGAACGCGGCGTCGATGAGCGCCTCACGGGTGCGCTGCTTCTTGCGTTCGCGCCTGCCCGGGGGCTGGGGTCCGGGACCGGACGTGCCGGTCTCGGGGGCGGTCGCGGTCATGGGCGCAGTGTAACCACCGGGTGAACGCGCGCCAAGTGGCAGCGGATGAATTCCGTCATAAGCTGAATTCTGTCTCCGGATGATCTCAGGCAGTTGACGACAAGTGTCATCACATGACACTTTGAAGCCCTGCCGATCCGGAGGTTCGAAAACATGAGTCATTCGCAGGGCGCCGACATCCTCGAGCCCGGCGCCGTCAACGTCCCGCCGCGCGGCAAGGCGCGCGGGCGGCCGTCGAGACCGGGCCACGGCCATCCCTGGCTCACCCTCGTCGCCGTCGCGCTCGGCGTGATGATGGTCGGCCTGGACGCGACCGTCGTGTCCATCGCCAACCCCGCGATCGCCGCGGACCTCGGCGCGAGCCTGTCCGGCCTGCAGTGGGTGACCAACGCCTACCTGCTGGCGCTGGCCGTCACGCTGATCCCCGCCGGGAAGATCGCCGACCGGTTCGGGCGCAAGCGCACGTTCCTCGCCGGCGTGCTCGGGTTCGCCGTGTCGTCGCTGCTCATCGGGCTGTCCGGCGGGCTCGGCATGGTGATCTTCTGGCGCGTGCTGCAGGGCTTCGCGGGCGCGCTGCTGCAGCCCGCCAGCCTCGCCATCCTGCGCAACACCTTCCCCGCCGAGCGGCTGAACGCCGCGATCGGCATCTGGGGCTCCACGGTCGGCATCTCGATCGCGGGCGGGCCGATCGTCGCCGGGCTGCTGGTCGAGAACGTCAACTGGGAGTCGGTGTTCTTCCTCAACGCCCCGCTCGGCGTGGTCGCGCTGCTGGTCGGCCTGTGGGTGATCCGCGAGTCGCGCGACGAGGAGGGCGCCGGCTCGTTCGACCTGCCCGGCGTCGCGCTGCTCACCGGCGCGCTGTTCGCCCTGGTCTGGGGCCTCATCAAGGCCGGCGAGGACGGGTTCGGGGACGCCGTCCCGCTGGTGTCGTTCGCCGTGTCCGCCGTGCTGTTCGCCGCATTCGTATGGAACGAGCTGCGGGTCGAGCGCCCGCTGCTGCCGCTCGGGCTGTTCCGCTCGGTGTCGCTGTCGGCGGCGACCGGGCTCATCGTCCTCGGCTTCTTCGCGATGTTCGGGACGATCTTCTTCATCACCCTCTACCTGCAGCAGGTCCACGGGATGAGCCCGGTGGACGCCGGCGTCCGGATGCTGCCGATGACCGGCGTGTTCATCGTCGCGTCCCCGATCGCGGGCGCGCTGACCAGCCGGTTCGGCCCGCGCCCGCCGCTCGTCCTCGGGATGGTGTTCACCGCGGTCGCCATGTTCGGCCTGTCCCGCATCGGGGTGGAGGCCCCCTACGTGCAGCTCTGGCCGTGGTTCGTGCTGGTCGGCCTGGCGTTCGGGATGATCATCGTCGCCGGGACGGAGGCCATCGTGGGCAACGCGCCCGCGCACCTCGCGGGCGTCGCGGGCGGCCTGCAGCAGACCGCCTCGCAGGTCGGCGGCGTCCTCGGCACCTCGGTGCTCGGCGTGCTGCTGTCCACCAAGGTCGGCGACGTGCTGTTCGGGCGGCTGACCGACGCGGGGGTCCCGGCGCCGGCGGCGCATCGGCTCGAAGGCGCGGGCGGGCTCGTGTCGCAGGGCGTCGCGCCCGTCCCGCCCGGCACGCCGGACCCGGCCGCGGACGCCATCACCACCGGAAGCCACCTCGCGTTCATGGACGGCTTCCAGGAGTCCCTCACCGTCGCGGCGGCGGTCGCGCTCGCCGCGGTCCTCGCGGCCCTGCTCGTGCGGCGCGGCAACACCCCGGTGGACGGAGCCGCGGCCGCCTGACCGGGCCGGGTTAGGCTGCCGGTGTGATGGGCGCGTTCGCGAAGCGGTACGCGATGCCGCTGACGTTCCTGGGGCTGTTCGCGGTCGTGTGGCTGGTGCAGGTCCTCGTGCTGCCGCCGGGCGCCCGGCACGCCCTGATCGCCTGGGCCAGCACGAACCTGTCCAACCTCGCGGTCAACCCCGTCGGGACGATGGTCGCGTCGGCGTTCGTCGCCGAAGGGGCGCAGGGCGTGCTGCTGGTCGCGGCGGCGGTCGGGCTGTTCCCGCTCGCCCGGCGGTTCGGGAACCTGCGGGCGGTCGTGCTCGTCGCCGCCTCGCACGTCCTCGGCACCCTCGTCAGCCAGGGCATCGCGCTCGTGCGGCTGGAGGCCGGCCTCCTGTCGGACTCCATCCGCACGATCCCCGACGTCGGCCCGTCCTACGTGCTGTGCGCGGCGCTCGTCGCGGCGTTCCTGTACGGGCGCGGGCGGGTGCGCCGACTGCTCGCGCTCGCCGGCCTGTGCGCGCTCGCGCCCGTGCTGCTGGACGGCCTGCTCGCGCTGCAGATCGCCGCCGTCGGGCACCTGACCGCGATGCTCGCCGGCGCGCTGATCGGCGGGCTGCTCCTGCTGCTGGAGCGCCGCCGCGGCGGCGTGCCCGCGGCCCCGGAGATCGCCCCGCCGGAACCGGCCGCGGAGACCTGACCCCGGTCAGCCCTGCCCCGGCTCCGGGGCCGGGTTCGAGGTGGGGCTGGGGCTCGGCGTCCCGGAGTCCTCCACCGGCGGGGACGACGGGGTGTCCGTCGGCGGCGCGGTGGGCGACGCCGAACCGTCGTCCGGCGGCGTCGCGGGGTCGGACGGCGACGCCGTCGCCGGGGGAGCGGTCGGCGACTCGTCCGGCGGAGCGGTCGGCTCCTGCGGCCGCGTCGGCGTGTCCGTCGCGGGCTTCTTCTCCGGCGACGGGGTGCCCGGCGCGGTGGACGCGGGCGGGGCGGGCCGCGCCGGGGAGCCGCCCGCCGGCTGCGGCGGGTCGTCGAAGGCGCTGCCGACCGGGTTCTCGGACGCGGTCGGCGAGCCGCCCGCCCGCTCGGAGCCGGTGAGGCCGGGCAGCGGGTTCCGCGGCACGCCGGTGGTCTTCGCGGACGCCGGGTGCGTCTGGCCCTCGCTCGCCGACGGGACCATCGAGGCGCTGCCGCCGCCCTTGGCCGCCGGCCAGGTGGCGAGCAGGCCGATGACCGCGGCCGCCGACGCGGCGACGCCCGCGGCGGCGCCGAGGCCCTTGGACAGGCCGCCCGAGACGCCGCGCTTCGGGCGCTCGCGCCGCTCGGAGCCGATCACCACGAGCGGGCTCGGCGCGATGACGCTGGGCAGCTCCCGGGTGGCCTCCTGCGCGCAGGCGGCGAGCACGCGGTCGCGCAGCCAGCCGGGCGCGTGCGCGGGCGCGCGGCGGGCCAGCAGCTGCGGCAGCCGGCCCTTCTCGAACGCGGCGATCACCTCGGGCTGCGGCCCGGCCGTGCCGCGCATGAGGATGTCGATGACGGCACGCTCCAGCCGCGTCCGCGCGGCGGCGACCAGCTGCGCGACCGTGTCGGGCGCGATGCCGAGGACCCGGGCGATGTCGTGGGGTTCGAGCCATTCGCCCGCCCACAGCAGCAGGACCTCGCGGTGGTCGGAGCGCAGCGCGGCGGCGGCGCGCAGCATCGGGTCGGCGCCCGTGAACAGCGTCCCGCCGCGGGCGGCGAGCTCCCCGGTGAAGGCGCCCCGCTCGGCGCAGGCCGTCCGGGAGAGCGAGTACAGCCACAGCACGCTTTCGCCGCGCGGCGGCTGGTGCACCGCCGCGGTGAACGTGTCGCCGACGGCCGCCGCCGCGAGCTGGTCGCCGACGAGCGACCAGCAGTACGCGTACAGGCGGTCGGCGTGCGCGTCGTAGAGCGAGCCCAGGTCCCCGCGCATGTGCCCTCCGCTCCCGTCCGGCTCGTCCGCCTCACTGCTCGGCTGACAAATCGTGCATATCGCTGATCAACCGGACTCTAGCGCCTCGGGTCCGCGGCTGAGAAGTCCGAGGTCGGACGGCCCGTCGAATAGCACGGAAGGTAGTCGGGACATCTGCGAACGGTGATGTTCGCGGAGATTCGGCGAAGTTCCTGAAAATCGGCGGATTCCTGATGCGGTTCAGCAGGGAAGGATTCGAACTCGCTGTCGATTTACGCGAGGAGTCAACGGTGACCCGTCTGACGGTTGATGGTGTCTACCAGCACATTCGCGGTGTCTGCTTCAAGACCGGCCCGCCCGGGACGGTGGGCGCGGAGACCGAATGGTTCGTGGTCGACACCGCCGACAGCGCCGCGCACGTCCCCGCCGGGCGGGTGCGCGCGCTGGTCGAGTCCGCCGGCCCGCCGGCCGGCGGCAGCAAGATCACCTATGAGCCGGGCGGGCAGCTGGAGCTCAGCTCCGCGCCGTTCCGCGGGCTCGGCGCGCTGCACGCCGCGCTCGGCCGGGACATCGCGCACGTCCGCGCGGTGCTCGGCGCGGACGGGCTCGCGCTCGCCGGGCACGGGGTCGACCCGGTCCGCGGCCCCCGGTTCCAGGCCGACCACCCCCGCTACGCGTGCATGCGCGACTACTTCCGCGCCGGCGGCTTCCCGGACGCGGGCCTCGCGATGATGTGCTCGACCGCGTCCGTCCAGGTGAACCTGGACATCGGCGCCGACGACCCGGACGCGTCCCGCCGCTGGCGGCTGGCGCACGCGCTCGGGCCGGTGCTGGTCGCCGCGTTCGCCAACTCGCCGCTGCGGGCCGGCCGCCGCACCGGGTCGCGCTCGTCCCGCCAGGCGATCTGGACCGAGCTGGACCCGTGCCGCACGCTGCCGGTCCTGCGACCGGGCGCGGACGGCGACCCGGCGGAGGCGTGGACGCGGTACGCGCTCGACGCCAAGGTCATGCTCGTCCAGACGGCGGAGGGCGAGTGGGTGTCCGACCCGGGCATGTCGTTCCTGGAATGGCTCGACAAGGGCGAGCCCGGCGAGGACGACCTCGCCTACCACCTGTCCACGCTGTTCCCGCCGGTGCGGCCGCGCGGCTGGCTGGAGCTGCGGATGATCGACGCGCCGCCGGGCCGGTACTGGCCGGTCCCCGTCGCCGTCGCGACCGCGCTGCTGGACGACCCGGCCGCGTCCCGGGCCGCCGAGGCGGCCGCCGAACCGGTCGCCGGCCGGTGGGCCGAGGCCGCCCGCGACGGGCTGTCCGACGCGCCGCTCGCCGCCGCCGCGCTGGCCTGCTTCACCGCCGCGCTCGACGCGCTGCCGCGGCTCGCCGGGGCCGGGCTCGTCCCGCTGGTCGAGGAGTACGTCCACCGGTACGTCGAGCGGGGCCGCAGCCCGGCCGACGATCCCCCGTCTCCGATTCCCTCCCAGGAGGACCCGACATGGCCCTGACGAACTCCCCGGGCCCGCTCGACGTGCACGACGAGGACGCGCTGAAGGAGCTGATCGCCGGCGAGCTGGGCGCGGTGCGCGACCGCAGCCTCGGCCTCACCACCGACGTCCTCGCCGAGAACGACCTCACCACCCAGGTGTCGCCGCTGATGTCGCCGCTCGTGTGGGACCTCGCCCACGTCGGCAACTACGAGGAGCTGTGGCTGCTGCGCGCGGCGGCGGGCCAGGAGGCGATGCGCCCGGAGATAGACGGCCTGTACGACGCGTTCGAGCATCCGCGCTCCGAGCGGCCGTCGCTGCCGCTGCTGCCGCCGGACGAGGCCCGCTCCTACATCGGGACGGTCCGCGCCAAGGTGCTCGACGCGCTGGCGTCGGCGCGGTTCGACACGGCGGATCCGCTGACCTCGGGCGGGTTCGTGTACGGGATGGTCGTGCAGCACGAGCACATGCACGACGAGACCATGCTCGCCACGCATCAGCTGCGGAAGGGCGCCCCCGCTCTGCTCGACCCGGTGGCCGAGCCCATGCAGAAGCCCGCCGGGGCACTCGGGGCCGACGAGGTGCTGATCGAGGCGGGTCCGTTCCAGATGGGCACATCGGACGACCCATGGGCGTACGACAACGAGCGTCCTGTGCATCTCGTCGACCTGCCCGCGTACTACATCGACGTGGAGCCGGTGTCCAACGCCGCCTACCTCGCCTTCATGGAGGCCGGCGGCTACGACGACCCTCGTTGGTGGGACCCAGCCGGGTGGGAGTGGCGCACCCGCACGGGCAAGCGCGCCCCCGCCTTCTGGACTCGGGAAGGGGACCAATGGGTACGGCGCCGCTTCGGACGGACCGAACCCGTCCCGCCCCGCGAACCCGTCCAGCACGTGTGCTGGTACGAAGCCGACGCCTACGCGCGGTGGGCCGGCAAGCGGCTGCCGACCGAGGCCGAATGGGAGAAGGCCGCCCGCTGGGATCCGGACGCGCAGCGCTCAAGGCGCTACCCGTGGGGCGAGGTGTACGAGGAGGGCCGCGCCAATCTCGGGCAGCGCATGCTGCGTCCCTCCGAGGCCGGCTCCTACCCGTCGGGTGCGTCCGCCTACGGGGTCAGGCGCCTTCTGGGGGACGTGTGGGAGTGGACGTCGTCCGACTTCCGCGGCTACCCCGGCTTCCGCTCGTTCCCGTACCGGGAGTACTCGGAGGTCTTCTTCGGCCCCGACTACAAGGTGCTGAGGGGCGGTTCGTGGGCGACGCACCCGCTCGCCATCCGCGGATCGTTCCGCAACTGGGACTACCCCATCCGCAGGCAGATCTTCTCCGGGTTCCGCTGCGCGCGGTCGGCGGGGGAGGAGCGCTGAATGTGCCGCCACCTCGGCTACCTGGGGCCTGAGCAGACCCTTCACTCGCTCATCTACGACGGCGAGCACTCGCTGGAGACCCAGGCGTACGCGCCCCGCATGACGCAGGGCAACCTGCTGAACGCGGACGGGTTCGGCGTCGGCTGGTACCACGGCGGCGAGCCCGTGCGGTTCCGCCGCGCCCAGCCGATCTGGACCGACCAGTCGTTCCGCGAGGTCGCCGGAGCCGTCCGCGCCTCCTGCGCGGTCGCGGCGATCCGGTCGGCGACGCCCGGGTTCCCCGTGGACGAGTCGTGCGCCCAGCCGTTCCGCGCCGGCCGCCGGCTGTTCAGCCACAACGGCAGGATCGAGGGCTACGCCGGCATCGAGGCCAAGCTCCGCGAACTCGCCGGGGACATCGCGGAGACGCCGGACGCCCGCGCGCCCGTCGACTCGGCGCCGCTGTTCGCGCTCGCCGCCCGGTACTGGCGGGACGGCCTGCCGCTCGGCGACGGCCTCGCCGCCGCCGTCGCCGCGGTCACCGCGCTCGCCCCCGGCCGCTACAACCTGCTCGCCTCCGACGGCGCGTCGCTGGCCGCCACCACCTGGGGGGACTCCCTGTTCGTCCGGGAGGACGCCGGCGCCGTCCGGATCGCGTCCGAGCCGCTCGACGACGCCCCGGGCTGGCGGCGCGTACCCGACCGCTCCCTCGTCACCGCCGGGCCCGGCCCCGGCGTCCGCATCGATCCCCTGTGACGACCGAAACCGCTGAGGAGAACCACGTGGACCGGTTCCTGACCGCCGACGACCTCGCCAAGACGCTCCGCCGGGACGTCCGGGAGGGGCTCGCCGGCACCCCGAAGACCCTGCCGCCCAAGTGGTTCTACGATGAGCGCGGCAGCGCGCTCTTCGAGAAGATCACCAAGCTGGAGGAGTACTACCCGACCCGGCGCGAGCGGGAGATCCTCGCCGCGCACGCGCCGGACGTCGCCGCGGCCACCGGCGCGCGGACGCTCCTGGAACTGGGCGCCGGGTCGGGGGAGAAGACCCGCCTGCTGCTCGACGCCCTCTCCGGCACCCTCCGCACGTACGTGCCGGTGGACGTGAGCGGCGACTTCCTCGACGAGGCCGCCGCCGGGATCGCCGCCGACCACCCGGGCCTCGCCGTGCGCGCCGTCGTCGCCGACTACGAGCAGCACCTGCCGCTCCTGCCCGGCGGCGAGCGGCGGCTCGTCGCCTTCCTCGGCGGGACGATCGGCAACATGCCGCCCGCCGAGCGGATCGGCTTCCTCGGCGGCGTCCGCGCCACGATGGACGACGGCGGCTTCCTCCTGCTCGGCGCCGACCTGGTCAAGGACGCGGGGCGCCTCGTCCGCGCCTACGACGACGCGGCGGGGATCACCGCCGAGTTCAACCGCAACGTCCTGTACGTCATCAACCGCGAGCTGGGCGCCGACTTCGACCCGGACGCGTTCGAGCACGTCGCCGTCTGGAACGAGGCGGAGGAGTGGATCGAGATGCGGCTGCGGTCCGTCCGCGACCAGGACGTCCGCGTCGGCGGGCTCGACCTGGAGGTGTCGTTCGCGGCGGGGGAGGAGATGCGCACCGAGATCTCCGCCAAGTTCCGCCGGGACCGCCTCGGCGCCGAGCTCGCCGCCGCCGGCATGGAGATCGCCGAGTTCTGGACCGACCGGGCCGGGGACTTCTCCCTGACCCTCGCCCGGCCCGCCGGCTGACGCTCAGCCCTTCCGGGCCGGGTGGGCGAGGCCCAGCCGCTTCACGTCCGCGGCCAGGCGGGTCGCCACGTACCGGTGGCCCGCCGGGTTCGGATGGGTGCGGTCCTTCTTGATGAGCCGCGCCGCGTTGCCGGTGCCCGTCAGCCGGTCACCGGTGATCCACTGCTCGCCGATCGGGTCGACGAACGGGATGGCGAGCCGACCGGCGAGATTCTTCAGCGCGTCTCGCACGGCGATCGCCCCGGGAACCGGGGCGCCCGTTCCCCACAGCGGCCCGAGCAGCACGATGTGGGTGCCGGGCCAGCGCTGCCGGACGCGTTCCAGCAGCAGGTGCGCCGCCGCCGCGACCTGCGGCGCCGGGTACCGCCAGTCGTTGTGGCCGCCGGACACGATCAGCATGTCGGGCGCGGGCCGCCAGCCGAGCTGGCTCTCGAACAGCCGGAGGAACGGCTCCCTCCCGCGGCCCTGCGCGACGAACCCGGTGCCCGCGCGCCCGCCGATGACGACCTGCCAGCCGAGCAGCCGCGCCGTCGCGGCCGCGTACGTCGTCTCCGGCTGGACGCCCCGGTCGCCGACGGTGTAGCTGTCGCCGAGGAACATCACCACGGACGGCGCCTTGCGGGACCCGCCGTCCCCGCCCGCGCCGCTCCCCGGGCCGTCCGCCGCGGCCGGCTTGTGCACCGAGCCCGCGAGCACGGAGCAGCCGGTGGCCGTGAGGACCGCCACCAGGCTCAGGCACAGCACCAGAGTCGCCGCGCCGCGTCGGGCGCGGCAAGATCTCATGGAAGACCACCCAAACGTTCCAGGGGATGCACCCCGCATCTTACTGATCCGCCGCCCGTGACGGGGGCGCGACGCGTTTTACGTCCCGCGCCCGTTCGCGCCGCCGGAGCCGCTGCGGGCGCGGGGCGCGAACCGCTATTTTTGGCGATCATGGTCAACGGTGCGGTCCTGGTCTCGACACTGCTGAGCCTCGTGGCCGCACCGCGGGCGGCGCGGCGCGCGCCCGGACCGGGTGCGGGCCGCCGGGCGCGTCGCTGGGCACGCCCGGAGACGTTCCTGGCGCTGATCGTCGGCCTCGTGTACGTGAACCAGGTGCTCTTCACCGTGTACATACTGCGCGTCCACGGCGGGGACACGTCCTTCATCGCGAAGTACCTGCCGGAGGGGTATTTCGCGCTGGCGGACGGCCGGGCCATGCGCGACCTGGCCGGGCACTTCCCGATGCCCGGACTGCTCGCGCCGTCCCTCCTGCGGGTGCAGGCCTTCTTTGAACTGCCGTTCGGCCTGCTCGCCTACGTGACGGTCCTCCGCTGGCTGGATCGCGGCCTGTACCGGCGCCTGGCGACCTCATGGCTGGTGTGGGCGGCGTCGTTCTCCTACACGTTCGTCTTCTGCGCGGTCGAGTGGGACCTGCGCAACCCCTACACGGTGGACGACATCGTGATCCGGGCCTGCTCCGCCGTGCTCACTCCTCTGCTCCTCCAGTGGCTGGCCAGGCAGGAGGACGACGGCCCCGTGCGCGCCTCGTTCGCGCAGATGCTCCTCTTCGCCGTGTCCGTGTGGGCGCTGGGGCACCTCGTCCTGTTCGTCTACGACACCGCCCTGCTCTACAACCTGGGCCATGCCGGCGGACGCCTGCCGGGCGCGGTCGTGGCCCTGTGCGCTCTCGTGGGCGCGCGCGCCGCCTCGTCCCGCCTGCCGGACGGCGAAGCAGGCGCCGCGCTCACGTCGGTCGTCAGCGGCTTGAGATGGGCGCTGCTCCTGTTCTTCGTCCCGGCGCTGGCCGTCCGCTACGGGGTCAACTTCGGCATCCCGCTCCTCGCGGCGGCGGCGGCCTTCGCCGTCCTTCTCGGCGCCGCCGCGTGCGCCCTCCGCGAGGCGCTCTTCGGCCTCGGGCGGGCCCGCCTCGCCCTGTGGGCCGCCCAGGCCCTCCTCGCCCTGCTCGCCGGAGGCGCGGCGGGTTACGCGGCACTCCGCCTGCTGACGGACGAGTACTACGAAGCGGGCCTCCTGCGGGGCCTGAGCGTCTGCTTCGCCGTCATCATCGCCGTATGCGCCGTGAGCGACCACTGGCTGGCCCGCCGCTCCGGGACCGCCGCGCAGGCATCACGGTGTGACGCTCCGGGGAGCGGGGGCGCTGAAGGGAGTGTGGGCGTCCGGCCGGTGTGAGCGGGCTCCGGCCGGACCCGTCCCTCTGCCGGGCCCGGATCCCCCCGGCCGGGCCCGGCAGAGGGCTCAAGCCCGGAACGCCCCGTCAGGCCGGGTCCCCCGGCGGCCGCAGCTCGTCGGTGTAGCTGACCGGCATGCGGCGCATCACTCCCGACTCGTCGACGGAGTACTGGCCGAGGCGCCACAGCGGCGGCGAGTAGGCGTGGATCGACACGCTCGCGTCCTCCACCCCGGTGAGCCGGTGGATGTGGTCGGGGCCGAAGCAGAACGACTCGCCCTCCTTGACCACGGTGCGCACGGGGTCGCCGCCCATGCGCGGGTTGCTCTCCTCGATCGCGCCGGCGACGACGCGGACGGCGCCCGACGAGATGTCGTGGTCGTGCCATCCGGTGTCGTTGTCCGGCGTCCAGCAGAGCAGCCATACGTCGACGTGCTCGTCCCGGTGGAGGGAGGCGTAGTGGCGGCGGCCCTCGGGGAACGCGACGTGCGGGCGCCACAGCCCGGGGCGGTCGGCGAGGTCGTCGACCAGCTCCCGCAGCTCGCGCTTGTCGAGGGTGCGGCCGGGCAGGCCGGGCAGTTCCGCGGTGCGGGGCAGGACCTCGGAGGACACGGGTTCGCTCCTTTCCGTTCTGTCGTCGGGTGCGGCGGAAAACCGCTGTACGCGGTTACTGAACCGCATCAGTTAATCGCTTCAGTGAACCGCTTCAGTAGCCGGACCGTCAAGTGCGCGTCCATTGCTCTGTCGGCGGCGGCATCTAGGGTTGGGGGGATGTCGGACAAGCGCAAGCGCGCGACCATCCGGGAAGTGGCGCAGGCGACCGGGCTGTCGCCTGCGGCCGTGTCGTACGCGCTGCGCGGCATCCAGACCTCGGAGGAGACGCAGGAGCGGGTGCGCGCGGCGGCGCAGGAGCTCGGCTACGAGGCCCACCCGATCGCGCGCGCCCTGGCCAGCGGCCGCACCGACCAGGTCGGTCTGCTGTGCGGCTCCCTGGAGGACTACTGGCAGCAGTCCCTCGCGGTCGGCATCGGCCGCGCGCTGCTCGCCCGCGACCGCTACGCCCTCATCGTGGACGCGGGCGGCGACCCCGAGCGGGAGCTCGCCCTCGCCCGCCGGCTCCGCGACCAGCGGGTCGACGGCCTGATCGTCCAGCCGCTCGACCCGTCCGCCTCGTTCTGGTCGGAGCTGGCCGGCACGATCCCGGTCGTGTCCATCGGCGACGCGCTGCACGGGGGCCAGGCCCAGGGCGAGGTCGTGTTCGACAACCGGCGCGGCGTCACGCTGGCGCTGGAGCACCTGCGCGGCCTCGGGCACCGGCGCGTCACCGTGTTCACGCCGACGCGCGCGAGCACCCCCGACCGCCCCGCCGACGTCCACGTCAACGCCGAGGCCGAGCGGCTCGGCCTGCGGGTGGACGTGGTCGTCGTGCCGCAGGCCCTCGGCGAGGCCACCGACGTCGCGCTGCGGGTGCTCGGCGGCCCCGACCGGCCGTCCGCCGTCTTCTGCTTCGCCGACTCCATCGCCTACGGGGTCTACGCCGCCACGCGCGAGCTCGGCCTCGCGGTGCCCGGCGACGTCGCGGTCTGCGGGTACGACAACCATCCGATGTCGGCGCTGCTCACCCCGCCGCTCACCACCGTCGACTGGGACATCGACGGCATCGTCCACAGCGCCGTCCGGCTCGTCGTGGACGTCATCGACGGGAAGCCGCGCAAGCGCCGCGTGGTGCGCGAGCCGTCGCTCCGCGTGCGCGCGTCCACGGGCGGGCGGCCGGAGTAGGGGGCGCTAGGGATGAAGCCGGGCCAGCCGGGGCAGGAGGTCGGCCGCCGCCGCGATGTCGGTGTCGAGCGGCCGGTCCTCGACGCGCGGGTCCAGGACGGAGCCGGCGAGGTCGGCCGCCGCCCGCAGCGGCCCGCCGGACGGCGCGCGCCCCTGCATCCGCAGCGCCCGGACGGCGGCCACCAGCTCGCAGCCGAGGCCCAGCCGGTAGGCGGCGACGGCGTCGGTCGTCGCGCGCGCCGACTGCGTCGAGAAGCCCGCGTGCTCCTCGACGCCGCGCGACAGCACCGCGCTGCCGAGCGCCGCCGGGGTCGCCAGGCGGCGGACATCCGCGAGGCACGAGTGCGCCACGTACTCCAGGATCATGATCCCGGACGACGCCTCCGTGGCGGCCTGGAACGGGTAGAGGCCGGTGAACGCCGGCTCGGCGAGCGTCCCGAGGCGGGCGGCGGCGAGCGCCATCGTCTGGAACAGCGCGGCGCGGGCCGAGTCGAGGGCGAGGCCGACGTAGGCGGTGTGGAAGTTGCCGTTGTGCCAGACCGTCCGGCCGGGGACGTCCACCAGCGGGTTCTCGGCGGCGGCGTTGATCTCGCGGGTGACGACCTCCTCGGCGTATCCGGCCGCCTCCAGCGCCGGCCCGTGCACCTGCGGGAACGCCCGGTACCCGTACGGGTCCTGGATGCGCATCGGCGCGGGCTGGTCGAAGGCGAGCAGCGCCCGCATCGCCGCCGCCGCGTCCTGCTGGCCGGGGTGCGGGCACGCGTCCTGCACCGGCTGGGCGTACGGCTCGCCCGAGGCCCGGACGGCGAAGTGCGACAGCGCCGCGACGACCGTGGACGCGCGGAGCAGCTCCCGCAGGTCGGCGACGGCGAGCGCCGCCTCCCCGAGCGTGGCGGCGTTGGAACTGATGAACGCGAGCGCGTCGGCCGAGCGCAGCCGGTACCCCGGGCCGCGCGGCGCCGCCCCGTCCGGGTCGGCGAGCCACGGCCGCTCGCCGAGCAGGCACAGCGCGGTCGACGCGAGTGCCGTGAGGTCGCCGGTGCCGATGGCCCCGTACACCGGCACCGGAGGAAGGAGGCCCAGGTTGAGAACGTCCGCGAGGGCCTGCAGCACGCCGGGCTCCACCCCCGAGCCGCCCGCCGCGATCTGGTTCAGCCGGACCGTCAGCATCGCCCGGACGATCTCCGGCGCGACCAGCGGCCCGGCCCCGGCGGCGTGGCTGCGCAGGAGGCGGAGGCCGTGCGCGTCCGCGTCCTCCCACTCCACGTCCACGACGCGGTTCGCGCCGACGCCGGTCGTCCGCCCGTACACCGGTTGCGACCCGGCGACCTCGCGGGCGACCCGCCACGCGGCGCGGGCCCGCTCGACGCCGTCCGGGCCGATGGCGACCGTCACGTCCTCGCGGGCGGCGCGGACCACCTGCGCGCAGGTGAGCGCGGTCCCGTCGATAACGATTCGGCTGTTCTCCACGCGGCGGCGCTACTTTCCCCGTTTTACCGGTAGATATCCTCAAGATCTGACGTTCCGGACAAGCCGGGACACCGAGGTGACCGTACCCATTGGTTACGGTTGTGGAGAAGGCCGAAATCGATCATCGGCGTCGCGGGCGCCCAACGAGGACGTGAATCGTTGATCACCTTTGAGGGCGTGACCAAGCGCTACCCGGGCGGCACCGTCGCGCTGGACGACGTCAGCCTCGACTGCCCCACGGGCCGCATCACCGTGTTCGTCGGCACGTCCGGCGGCGGCAAGACCACGGCGCTGCGCACCATCAACCGCATGGTCGACCCGACGTCCGGGCGGGTCCTCATCGACGGGCGGGACGTCCGCGAGCGCAAGCCCGCCGAGCTGCGCCGCGGCATCGGCTACGTCATCCAGCACGCGGGGCTGTTCCCGCACCGCACCGTCCAGGACAACATCGCCACCGTCCCGTACCTCGTCGGGTGGAACAAGAAGAAGGCGCGGGCGCGGGCGCTGGAGCTGATGGAGCGGGTCGGCCTCGACCCGTCGATGGCCAGGCGCTACCCGTTCCAGCTGTCCGGCGGCCAGCAGCAGCGCGTCGGCGTCGCGCGGGCGCTCGCCGCCGACCCGCCGATCATGCTGATGGACGAGCCGTTCAGCGCCGTCGACCCCGTCGTCCGCGCCGAACTGCAGGACGAGTTCCTCCGCCTGCAGGACGAGCTGCACAAGACGATCGTGTTCGTCACCCACGACATCGACGAGGCCATCAAGCTCGGCGACCGCATCGCGGTGTTCCAGACCGGCGGCAAGCTCGTCCAGCTCGACACCCCCGAGAACCTGCTCGCCCACCCAGCCGACCCGTTCGTCGCCGGGTTCATCGGCCAGAACCGCGGCATCCGCACCCTGTCCTTCGCGGCGACGGACGGCCTGCGGCTGAGCGGGCACGCGGTCCGGCGGGCGACCGAGGACGCCGCGGGCGCGGCCGGGCTGGAGTGGGCGCTCGTCGTCGACGATGACCGCAGGCCGCTCGGCTGGGTCCGCCCCGGCGGGGTGACGGGTCCGCTGGGGGAGGCGCGGCTCACGCCGGTCGGGCCCACCTTCCTGGTCGGAACCGATTCCGTGCGGGTGGCGCTCGACGCCGCGGTCCTCTCCCCGTCAGGTCTGGCGGTCGGCGTCGACGAGGCCGGCGCGGTCGTCGGCACGGCCGGCGGGACCGACCTGCTCGCCGTCTCCGCCCACGGCGCCCGCGACCTGTCCGGCGGCCCCGCCGGCCCCGCGGGCGACGCGGCCGGCGGCACACCGGACGACGGGGCGGACGACTCCCGGGAGGCCGCTCCGGACGAGGCCCGCGCCGACGCCGGAGGCGGCGGCTGATGGACATCGACTGGGGCTGGATCGGCGAGCACACCGACTCGCTGGGCGAGAACGCCCTCCTGCACCTGCGGCTCGCGCTGCTGCCGGTGCTGTTCGGGCTGCTCATCTCGCTGCCGCTCGGCGTGCTGTGCCGCCGCTGGGGCTGGCTCTACCCGCCCGCGCTGACGCTCGCGAACGTGCTGTACGCCATCCCGTCGCTCGCGCTGTTCATGCTGTTCATCGACTACACCGGCCTCAACCCGGCCACGGTGATGATCCCGCTGACCCTCTACAGCCTGTCGGTGCTCGTCCCGAACGTGGTGGACGGGCTGGCGTCGGTGTCCGAACCCGTCCGGCAGGCGGCCACCGCGATGGGCTTCGGACCGCTGCGCCGGCTGCTGCAGGTCGAGCTGCCGATCGCGGTGCCGATCGTCATCGCCGGGACGCGCGTCGCCGCCGTCTCGTCCATCAGCCTCGTCGCCGTCGGGCAGCTGATCGGGCAGGGCGGGCTCGGCGCCGACATCATCCGCGGCTACCAGCTGCAGTTCCAGACGCAGATCATCGCCGCGACCGTCCTGATCATCCTGCTCGCCCTGGTGACGGACGCGGTCCTGGTCCTGGTCCAGCGCCTGCTCACCCCGTGGGCCCGAGCGCGGGGGGCGTCCTCGTGAACGACGTGTGGAACCAGATCGACCTGTTCTGGTCGTGGCTGACCGCCTCGTCCCAGTGGCACGGCGCGGACGGCATCCCGCACCGGCTGCTCCAGCACCTCTACTACAGCGGCGTGTCGCTGGCGGCCGCGGCGGTGATCGGGCTGGCGCTCGGCCTCCTCATCGGGCACACCGGGCGCGGCGGCTTCCTGGCGATCACACTCGCGAACTTCGCCCGCGCGATCCCCACCTTCGGGCTCATCCTGTTCATCGTCGTGATCGAGTACAGCATCACGCCGGTGCTGGTCGCCCTGGTGGCGCTGGCCGTCCCGCCGATCCTGGTGAACACCTACGAGGGCGTCCGCGGGGTCGACGCCGACGCCAAGGACGCGGCCCGCGGCATGGGCATGACCGGCTGGGGCGTCCTGTGGCGCGCGGAGCTGCCGATGGCGCTGCCGCTGATCCTGCTGGGGCTCCGCACGTCCGCGATCCAGGTGGTCGCCACCGCGACCATCGCCGCCTACCCGGGCTTCGGCGGACTCGGCCGGTACATCATCGACGGGCTCGCCCGCAACGACTACCAGCTCGTCCTCGGCGGCACCGTGCTCGTCGTCCTGCTCGCCCTGATCGTCCAGCTCGTCTTCGCGGCGCTGCGCCGCATCGTGATCTCGCCGGGCCTGCTCGGCTCCCCCCGTTCCTCCTGACCGAAGGACTATGGACATGAAGAAACTCATCCGTGGCGCGGCAATCGGGCTCGTGGCCGCCCTGGCGCTGTCGGCCTGCGGCGGCGGGGACTCGTCCGGCGACGACAAGAACCCCCTCGCCGGCGGCGGGAACAGCGGCACGATCACCGTCGGCGGCGCCAACTTCCCCGAGAGCAACCTGCTCGCCGAGATCTACGCCCAGGTCCTGGAGGGCAAGGGCCTCAAGGTCACCCGCAAGTTCAACATCGGCGCCCGCGAGATCTACTACGACCAGGTCGTCAAGGGCGGCATCAGCGTGATGCCGGAGTACAACGGCGCGCTGCTCACCACCTCGGTCGACAAGAACAGCAAGGCCGCGAGCACCGAGGAGATCAACGCCGAACTGAAGGCGAAGCTGCCGCCGTCGGTCGAGATCCTGAACTCGGCCGAGGCGCAGGACAAGGACTCCGTCACCGTCAACCCGCAGACGGCCGCGAAGTACGACCTGAAGTCCATCGCCGACCTGAAGCCGGTCGCGAAGGACCTCGTCATCGCCGGCCCGTCGGAGTTCAAGACCCGGCAGCAGGGCCTCGTCGGCCTGAAGGAGGTCTACGGCCTCGACTTCAAGAAGTTCCAGCCGTTCGACGCCGGCGCGCAGGCCACCCTGGTGAAGCTCCTCACGGAGGACAAGATCCAGGCCGCGGACCTGTTCACCACCGATCCGACCATCCAGGAGAACAAGCTGGTCGTCCTCGAAGACCCGGAGAACGTCTTCAGCGCCCAGAACGTGACGCCGCTCGTGCACAAGGCGTCGGTGAACGACGAGGCGAAGGCGGCCCTGAACGCCGTCTCCGCCAAGCTCACCACCCAGGACCTTCTGGACATGATGAAGCGCATCGCCATCGACAAGGACGACCAGGAGAAGGTCGCCGAAGACTGGCTCAAGAAGTCCGGTCTGGCCTGACCGGGAAGGCCGCCAGGCGGCCGGGCCTCCTCAGCGGGGGCCCGGCCGTCCGCGTCTCAGCGGGTCCCGAGTTTCAGGTGGGCGATGACAGGGTCGTGGTCGGACGGGTAGACCTCGCCGTCCCGGTAGGGGTCGATCTCGGCCCAGACGGTGCGGACGGCGCCGCGGGCGAGGATCCAGTCGATCCGCTTGCCGTCGCGTTCCGGCGGGAGCCAGTGGTTCTCCGTGCGGTACTGCGGGCCGCGCCGGGCGGCGGTCGTCCACGTGTCGCGGAACCCGTCGGCGCCGGTGAGGATCGAGTACACCGGCGAGGCGCCCGCCGCGGAATTGAAATCGCCGGTGAGGACGACGGGCACGCCCGCCTGGAATTCGCGGACGCGGTCGAGGATCAGCCGGGCGCTTTTCACCCGCGAGTCCGCCGACATGTTGTCGAGATGGGTGTTCACCTGGTAGAGCACCCGGCCGGTGCGCCGGTCGCGGAACTTGCCCCACGTCACCATCCGGACGTAGCCGTTCCCCCAGGTGGCCGAGCCGATGACGGACGGGGTGTCGGAGAGCCAGAAGTGGTCGAAGTCCAGGACCTCGAACCGCTGCTTCCGGTAGAAGATCGACAGGAACTGGTCGCGGGTGCCGCCCTGCGTCCCCAGGCCGATCCAGCCGTAGTCGGGCAGCGCCCGCGCCAGGTCGCGGACCTGGTACCAGCGCGCCTCCTGCACGCCCAGCAGGTCGGGGTCGTGCTCGTCCAGCAGGTGCTCGACGAGCGGCAGCCGGGTCTTCCAGTCCCTGGGCGGGGGGTCGTTCACGCCCCGCAGGTTGTACGTCATGACGCGGACCGTGCCGTCGTCGTCCGCCCGCGGTTCGGCGAGCACGAACCCGGAGACGAGGAGCGCCACGCCGGCGGCGAGAGCCGGCCAGAACCAGCGACGACGTAGGACGCGTCCGAGCATCTTCCCCCTCCCGCCGCATTAAGAATATATCTTCTTTATCAACTTGTCTATTTTTAATATTCCATCGCTCAATAATCCGGAAGGCGGCAAGAATTCCGGCAATGGCCGTTATCGCCTTCCGTTGAAAGAAGTGGTAGCCCCGATGACCGGCCTCGTGGCCGTCCGCGCGGCCGGGGGGAAACGAGCGCTCCGGCTCGACGTCGGCCTGCCGCGCTCGGCGCGGACGGCCCGGCCCCGCGTGCGGAACCTGCGGCAGGCCGGTGGTCCCGTTGATTCAGCGGGCGGACGGGTGATCCGCGACGTCCACGGCAAGGTCACCGGAGGCGCCGGCTCCACGCCGCACCCAGAACGACGATTTCCCCTCGACCCGAGGTCGCGCGACCGTCCGACTCCCCTTTTGGGTTGATCTCGCGCTGTCTACGCTGTGAGTGACCGTGGCGCGGGTGAGGAGACGGGTTGCGCGCGATAGCCGAGCATCACTCTGTGAAGCGGCACCATTTCGTGAAGGCGCGCAGGTTCGGCGACACGAGCGTGGTCACTTACGAGGTGTCGACGATAGAACTCCGACGGCCCGGCCAGGGAAGCAGCGTCACGGAAGTGCGCTGCGGCGCATGCGGCGATGTGGTCGGGCTGCGGGTTCATTCCGTCCGGCGCACCAAGAGGGCGCGGCGCCGCCGGCTGGGCATGGTCGCGCTGGCACTGCTGGCCGTTGCTGCGGGGGCGTTCAGCGGGTGGTGCACACCCAGGTGATCGAGCGGCCGCCGCCCGCGTTCGATATCGCGTTCCGCTTGGCGGCGGACTTCGTGGACCCGCTGCCGCCCCAGTACCTGTTGGTCTTGGAGTTGTAGGCGACCGCGCCGCACCCGTTGACGAACGTGGTGAGGACCTTGCAGCCGGAGCCGCACTCCTTCAGCGCCCGCCGCTTGGCGGCGGCCGGGGTGTCGTAGTCCCACGCCTTGCCGATGGCGCCCCTCGGGCTCACGGCGATGGCCCCGTAGTTCATCGGAGACGGCGAGTACGTGGGCTCCGGGGTGGACGGCTCCGGGGTGGGCAGCGACGGCGGGCTGTAGGTGGGCGGGCTGTAGGTGGGGGTCGGGAAGTCGGAGATCGTGGGCGTCGCGGCCAGCGGCTTGATCTCCGGGTCGTCGGAGTCGCCCCCCGCGAACACGTAGACCCCGCCGCCGATCAGCACCAGGAAGGCGACGACGGCGACGATGACGATGACCGGTCCGTTGCCGCCCTTCGGCCGCTGCGGGCCGGACGGCCCCCATCCCGGCGGGCCCGGCGGCGGCGACCCCCAGCCGGGAGGGCCGGACGGGCCGCCCGGAGGGCCGTAGGCGGGTGGACGGCCGCCATGCGGCGGTTGTGGAGGTTGCACTGGACCGCTCCCCGAACTGTGCTGATATCCGGAGATCATAGCGATTCCCCGGTACGTCATCTGTTCGGCGGAACGCGCTGGACTTCCCGCCGGCGATCACGCCGTTCGGACACGCGGAACGGAATCCGGTCGGCTGAGGCTGCCGACCTGGGTCTTTCCCGCCGTCCACGGAGGCCGGGGCGGCGCCGCCGCCGGGAGGCGGCCGGTGCGGGTTGGCCCAGCCCGGTCAGGGCGCCGGCGGGGAGCCGGCCGGCGGGCGGCCGGTCAGCCGGGCGGTCAGGGACGCCGCCGAGGCGCGGACGCGGGCCGCCAGCGAGGGCCAGGTCTCCGGCGGGTGGTCCCCGCGGCGGAACGTGACGGTGATCGCGGCCGTGGGGTGGCCGGTGTGGTCGAAGGCGCAGGCGGCGATGCTGGCGAAGCCCTCGGTGACGTGCCCGTCCTCCACGGACCAGCCCCGGCGGGCGTCGTCGGCGAGGGTGCGGCGCAGCTCGCGCAGGGACGCGGGGCCCCTGCCCGTGCGGTTCACGAAGCGGCCGGGGAACAGGGCGCGCACCTGAGCGGGCGGCAGGTGCGCGAGGAGGGAGCGGCCGCTCGCGGTCAGGTGCGCGGGCATGCGGACGCCGACGTCGGTCACCAGGGTCGCGTGCCGGGGCGGCTGCTCCTTGAGGAGGTAGAGGGTCTCGGCGCCGTGCAGGACGCCCAGCTGGGCGATCTCCCCCACCTGGTCGACCAGGCGGCGGAGGAGGGGGCGGGCCAGCCGCTCCAGCGGTTCGTGGCGCAGGTAGGCGGAGCCGATCTCGAAGGCCGCGACGCCCAGGCCCCAGCGGCGCTCCTCCGGGACGTAGGAGACGAAGCCGTCCTCCGACATCGCGGTGAGCAAGTGGTACGTGCTGGAGCGGGGGAGTCCCAGCGCGCGGGCGATGGACGACGCGGGGAGCGGGCCGGGCGCGGCGGCGAGGAGGCGCAGCACCGCCAGCGCGCGGCGGGCGGCGGGTACCTGGGGCATGGCCGCATTGTCTCGTATCTGAGACAGATGACGGTCTTCCGGGGTGGGACGGGCGCCGGCGAGCGGCTCCAATGGTGGGTATGGGTGTTCCTATGGTTGAGGTCGGGCCCGAGGCGCTGACGTTCGCGCAGGTCGTCGCCGTCGCGCGGGACGGCGCCCGGGTCGCGCTGACCGACGGGGCGCTGAAGCTGATCGGCGAGGCGCGGGCCCACATCGAGGAGCTGTCGGCCCGCCCGACGCCCGTCTACGGGGTGTCCACCGGTTTCGGGGCGCTCGCCACGCGGCACATCGCTCCGGAACTGCGCGACCAGCTGCAGCTCAACATCGTCCGGTCGCACGCCGCGGGCTCCGGGCCCGAGGTCGAGCGCGAGGTCGTCCGGGCGCTGATGCTGCTGAGGCTGCGGACGCTGGCCACCGGCCGGACGGGGGTCCAGCCGGCGACGGCGCGCACCCTCGCCGAACTGCTCAACGCGGGCATCACCCCGCAGGTCTTCGAGTACGGCAGCCTCGGGTGCTCCGGGGATCTCGCGCCGCTCGCCCATGTCGCGCTCGCGCTCATCGGCGAAGGGTCCGTCCGGGACGCGGACGGCGTCCTGAGACCGGCGGCGGAGGCGCTCGCCGCGGCCGGGATCGCGCCGGTCAGGCTCGCGGCCAAGGAGGGGCTGGCCCTCCTGAACGGGACGGACGGCATGCTCGGCATGCTCGTCATGGCCATCGAGGACCTGCGGAGGCTGCTCACCGCGGCCGACGTCGCCGCCGCCATGACCGTCGAGGCCCTGCTCGGGACGGACCGCGTGTTCGCCGCCGACCTGCAGGCACTCCGGCCCCATCCCGGGCAGGCCGCCAGCGCCGCCAACCTGCGCGCGCTGCTCGCCGCGTCCGAGATCATGGAGTCGCACCGCGGGCCCGACTGCACCCGCGTCCAGGACGCCTACTCGCTGCGCTGCGCGCCGCAGGTGAACGGCGCGGCGCGCGACACGCTCGCGCACGCCGAGCTGGTCGCGGGCAGGGAGATGGCGTCCGCCATCGACAACCCCGTGGTGCTCCCGGACGGGCGGGTCGAGTCGAACGGGAACTTCCACGGGGCGCCCATCGCGTACGTGCTCGACTTCCTCGCCGTGCCGGTCGCCGACGTCGCGTCCATGTCCGAGCGGCGCACCGACCGGATGCTCGACCGGGGGCGCTCCTCCGGGCTGCCCGCCTTCCTCGCCGACGACCCCGGCGTCGACTCCGGGCACATGATCGCCCAGTACACCCAGGCCGGGATCGTGTCGGAGCTGAAGCGGCTCGCGGCCCCGGCGAGCGCCGACTCGATCCCGAGCTCGGCCATGCAGGAGGACCACGTCTCGATGGGCTGGACCGCGGCCCGCAAGCTGCGCCGGGCGGTGGACGGGCTGGCCCAGGTGATCGCCGTCGAGATCCTCACCGCCGCGCGGGCCCTGGACCTGCGCACCCCGCTGCGCCCCGGCCCGGCCACCGGCGCCGTCGTCGCGAAGCTGCGCGAGGCCGTCCCGCCGCCCGGCCCGGACCGCTACCTCGCCCCCGAGATCGCCGCCGCCACCGCGCTGGTGCGGGACGGCTCCCTGATCGCCGCCGCCGAAGCCGTCACCGGCCCCCTTTCGTAAGGAGCCCGACATGTCCGGACCTCGTCCTGTCCGCGCGCCGCGCGGCACCGCGCTGACCGCCGCCAAGGGCTGGCCGCAGGAGGCCGCCCTCCGCATGATCCAGAACAACCTCGATCCCGAGGTCGCCGAGCACCCCGACGAGCTGGTCGTCTACGGGGGCTCCGGGAAGGCGGCCCGGAACTGGGACGCCTTCGACGGCATCGTCCGGTCGCTCGCCGATCTGGAGGGGGACGAGACGCTGCTCGTCCAGTCCGGCAAGCCGGTCGGGATCTTCCGCACGCACGAGTGGGCGCCCCGCGTGCTGATCGCCAACTCCAACCTCGTCCCGCAGTGGGCGACCTGGGAGGAGTTCCGCCGGCTGGAGTCGCTCGGCCTGACGATGTTCGGGCAGATGACCGCCGGGTCGTGGATCTACATCGGGACGCAGGGCATCCTGCAGGGCACCTACGAGACCTTCGCGGCGGTCGCCGCGAAGCGGTTCGGCGGCAGCCTCGCCGGTACGATCACGCTGACCGCCGGCCTCGGCGGGATGGGCGGCGCGCAGCCGCTCGCCGTGACGATGAACGGCGGCGTCGCGATCTGCGTCGAGTGCGACCCGTCCCGCATCGAGCGGCGCGTCGAGCACCGCTACTGCGACGTGAAGGCGGGCTCCCTGGACGAGGCGCTGCGGCTCGCCGAGGAGGCGAAGGCCGAGCGGCGCCCGCTGTCGATCGCCGTGCTCGGCAACGCCGCCGACATCGTCCCCGAGCTGCTGCGCCGCGGCGCGCCGATCGACGTCGTCACCGACCAGACCAGCGCCCACGACCCGCTGATGTACCTGCCGCGCGGCATCGCGTTCGAGGACATGGCCGCCGAGCGCGACAAGGACCGCGACGGCTTCATCGCCAAGGCCCGCGCGTCGATGGCCGCGCACGTCGAGGCGATGGTCGGGTTCCAGGACGCCGGAGCCGAGGTCTTCGACTACGGGAACTCCATCCGCGGTGAGGCGCAGCTCGCCGGCTACGCGCGCGCGTTCGAGTTCCCCGGGTTCGTGCCCGCCTACATCCGGCCGCTGTTCTGCGAAGGCAAGGGCCCGTTCCGCTGGGCGGCGCTGTCCGGCGACCCGAAGGACATCGCCCGCACCGACAAGGCGATCCTCGACCTGTTCCCCGACAACGAGCCGCTGACCCGCTGGATCAGGATGGCCGGGGAGAAGGTGCACTTCCAGGGCCTGCCGTCGCGGATCTGCTGGCTCGGCTACGGCGAGCGCGACCGGGCCGGCGAGGCGTTCAACGAGCTGGTCGCGCGCGGCGAGATCAGCGCGCCGATCGTGCTCGGCCGCGACCACCTCGACTGCGGCTCGGTCGCCAGCCCGTACCGGGAGACCGAGGGCATGAAGGACGGCTCGGACGCGATCGCCGACTGGCCGCTGCTGAACGCCATGCTCAACACCGCGTCCGGCGCGACCTGGGTGTCCGTCCACCACGGCGGCGGCGTCGGCATCGGCCGGTCCATCCACGCGGGCCAGGTCTGCGTCGCGGACGGGACGGCGCTCGCCGGCGAGAAGCTCCGGCGCGTCCTCACCAACGACCCCGGCACCGGCGTCATGCGGCACGTCGACGCGGGCTACGACCGCGCCGCCGAGGTCGCCGCCGAGCGCGGCGTCCGGATCCCGATGCGTTGACCGGCTCAGGAGGAGGGGCATGGGCTTCGAGGAGATGTGGGCGGCGCTGCTGCCCATCGGGCGGGACGAGGCGACCGGCGGCTACCACCGGTTCGCCTGGACGCCGCCCGAGCTGGAGTGCCGTGCCTGGTTCCTGGACGAGGCGCGCCGCCGCGGCCTCGCCGTGGAGCACGACGCCAACGGCAACATGTTCGCCTGGTGGCTCCCGGAGGACGGGACGAGGGACGGCGCGGTCCTGACCGGCAGCCACCTCGACTCCGTCCCCGGCGGGGGAGCGTTCGACGGGCCGCTCGGCATCGTGTCCGCGTTCGCGGCGGTCGACGCGCTCCGGGAGCGCGGCTCCGCGCCCGCGCGGCCGATCGGGATCGCCGCGTTCGCCGAAGAGGAGGGCGCCCGGTTCGGCGTCGCCTGCCTGGGGTCGCGCCTCCTCACCGGGGCGATCGACCCGGCGCGGGCGCGCGCGCTGACCGACGGCGGCGGCCGCACGTTCGCCGAGGTCATGCACAAGGCCGGGCTCGACCCGGAGGCGATCGGCCCGGACGACGGCCTCCTCGGCCGCATCGCCTGCTTCGTGGAGCTCCACGTCGAACAGGGGAGGGCCCTGGACCGGCCGGTCGGGGTCGCGAGTTCGATCGTCCCGCACGGCCGGTGGCGGTTCGGGTTCACCGGCGAGGGCAACCACGCGGGGACCACCGCCCTCGCCGACCGCCGCGACCCGATGCTGCCGTTCGCCCGGATGGTCATCGCCGCCCGCGAGGCCGCCGAGCGCAACGGCACGGTCGCGACCGTCGGGAAGGCCGACGTCGTGCCGGGCGGGGTGAACGCGATCGCCTCGTCCGTCACCGCCTGGCTGGACGCCCGCGGCCCCGCCGACGACGCCGTCCGCCGCACCGTGCGGGAGACCGGCGAGGCCGCCCGCGCCGCCGCGCGCCCGCACCGGGTGAGCGTCGACATCGCCGAGGAGTCCTACACCGAGATCGTCGAGTTCAACCTCGCCCTGCGCGACCGGGTCGCCGCGGTGCTGGGCGGCGCGCCCGTGCTGCCGACGGGGGCGGGCCACGACGCGGGCGTCCTGTCCGCCCGGCTCCCTGCCGCGATGCTGTTCGTCCGGAACCCGACCGGGGTGTCGCACGCGCCCGCCGAGTCCGCCGAGCCCGCGGACTGCCTCGCCGGCGTGGAGGCCCTCACCGCGGTACTGGACGACCTGGCGCGCGGGTAGGGATTCCGGTATGCAGTGGCATGCGCAGTTCGCCTGGCTCGGCGACGGTGTGGCCGCCGACGTGCTGATCGAGGCCGACGGCGAGCGGATCACCGGCATCGCGGCCGGCGTCCCCTCCGCCCCCCACGCCCAGCGGCTGCCCGGCCTGACGCTCCCGGGCCTCGCCAACGCCCACTCCCACGCCTTCCACCGCGCCCTGCGCTCCCGCGTCCAGGCGCACTCCGGCACGTTCTGGACGTGGCGCGAGCAGATGTACAAGGTCGCCGACCGGCTCGACCCAGAGTCGTACCGCGCCCTCGCCACCGCCGTGTTCGCCGAGATGGCCCTCGCCGGCGTCAGCTGCGTCGGCGAGTTCCACTACCTGCACCACCGGCCCGGCGGCACGCCCTACGCCGACCCCAACGCGATGGGCGAGGCGCTGATCGCCGCCGCGGCCGACGCGGGCATCCGGATCACCCTGCTCGACGCCTGCTACCTCACCGGCGGCATCGGCCGCCCGCTCAAGGGGCCGCAGCTGCGCTTCGGCGACGGCACCGCCGGCAACTGGGCGCGGCGCGTCGACAGCCTCTACGAGGCGACGGACAAGGCGGGCCGGCGGCACGCCCGCGTCGGCGCCGCGATCCACTCCGTCCGCGCGGTGCCCCGCGAGCAGCTCCGCGCCGTCGCGGCCTGGGCGAAGGAGCGCCGCGCGCCGCTGCACGTCCACCTGTCCGAGCAGCCCGCCGAGAACGAGGCGTGCCGGGACGCCTACGGCATGACCCCCACCCGCCTGCTCGCCGAGGCGGGGGCGCTCGGCGCGCTCACCACCGCCGTCCACGCGACGCACCTCGCCGACGACGACATCGGCCTCCTCGGGACGACGATGACCGGCGTGTGCATGTGCCCGACCACCGAACGCGACCTCGCCGACGGCATCGGCCCCGCCCGCGCCCTCGCCGACGCGGGCGCCCCCATCTGCCTCGGCTCCGACCAGCACGCCGTCATCGACCTGTTCGAGGAGGCCCGCGCGGTCGAGCTGGACGAGCGGCTCCGCACCCGCGCCCGCGGCCACTGGACGGCCGGGGAGCTGCTCGCCGCCGCCACGTCCAACGGCCACTACGGGCTCGGCTGGCCCGAGGCGGGACGCCTGGAACCCGGCGCGTACGCCGACCTGGTCACCGTCGACCTCGGCTCCGTCCGCACCGCCGGCGCCGCGCCCGGCTACGCCGCCGAGGCCGCGGTCTTCGCCGCGACCTCCGCGGACGTCCGGCACGTCGTCGTCTCCGGCCGCCCCGTCGTCCACGACGGCCGCCACCTGCTGGTCGACGACGTCCCCGGCGCGCTCGCCGAGGCCGTCGCCGCCGCCACGCACGAGGAGCCCGCTTGAGCACGATCATCACGAACATCGGGGAGCTGGTCACCAACGATCCCGCCGCCGGGGACGGCCTCGGCGTCCTGCGCGACGCCGCCCTCGTGGTCGAGGACGGCCGGGTCGCGTGGACGGGGCCGGCCTCGGCCGCGCCCGCCGCCGACGAGTCGTTCGACGCCGCCGGCCGCGCCGTCCTCCCCGGATTCGTGGACTCCCACGCGCATCTGGTCTTCGCCGGCGAGCGCGCCGAGGAGTTCGCCGCCCGCATGAGCGGCCGCAAGTACGCGGCGGGCGGCATCCGCACCACCGTCGAGCGCACCCGCGCCGCGTCCGACGACGACCTGCGCGCGAACCTGCGCCGCCTCATCGGCGAGATGGCCCGGCAGGGCACGACGACCGTCGAGTGCAAGTCGGGCTACGGGCTCACGGTCGGGCAGGAGGAGCGCGCCGTCCGCATCGCCGCCGAACTCGCGGACGAGGTCACCTACCTCGGGGCGCACGTCGTCCCCGCCGAGTACCAGGACGATCCCGCGGGCTACGCGCGGCTCGCCGCCACCGACATGCTCGCGGCCTGCGCACCGCACGCCCGCTGGGTGGACGTCTTCTGCGAGGAGGGCGCGTTCGACGCGGACCAGACCCGCGAGATCCTCCAGGCGGGCGTCAAGGCGGGCCTGAGCCCCCGCCTCCACGCGAACCAGCTCACCCAGGGCCCGGCGGTGCAACTCGCCGTCGAACTCGACGCCGCGTCCGCCGACCACTGCACCTTCCTGAGCGACGCCGACGTGGACGCCCTGGCCTCGTCCCGAACGGTCGCGACCCTGCTGCCCGGCGTCGAGTTCTCCACCCGCCAGCCCTACCCCGACGCCCGCCGCCTCCTGGACGCCGGAGCCACCGTCGCCCTGGCCACCGACTGCAACCCGGGGTCCTGCTACAGCTCCAGCATGGCGTTCTGCGTCGCCGTGGCCGTCCGCGACATGCACATGACCCCGGCCGAGGCCGTCTGGTCCGCCACCGCCGGCGGCGCCCGCGCCCTCCGCCGCACCGACGTCGGCCTCCTCGCCCCGGGCGCCCGGGCCGACGTCCACGTGCTGGACGCCCCGTCCCACATCCACCTCGCCTACCGGCCCGGCGTCCCCCAGACGGCCGCGGTCTGGAAGCACGGCCGCCGGGTCGTCTGACGCCCGCGGGCCGTGTGGAGGGCGGGGCGCCGGGTAGAGGGTCCGCAGCGACCGACTGTGGAGGCCCCCGATGGCGGAGTTCCTGACAGACATCAAGACCCTGCGCGAGCGCGCCCGGCAGGAGATCGACAAAGGCCCGATCACCGAGGCGTACGGCGCGGACGCCGACCGGGTGATCCAGGTGTGCAACGAGGCCCTCGCCACCGAGATCGTCTGCACGCTGCGCTACAAGCGCCACTACTACACGGCGACCGGCATCCACGCCGAGGCCGTCGCGGGGGAGTTCCTCCAGCACGCGGCCGAGGAGCAGCAGCACGCCGACATGCTGGCGGAGCGGATCGTCCAGCTCGGCGGCGAGCCCGACTTCTCGCCCGACACGCTCACCACCCGCGCGCACGCCGAGTACGACGCCAGCCTCGACCTCGTCGAGATGATCAAGGAGGATCTGATCGCCGAGCGGATCGCCATCGCCTCCTACACCGAGATCGTCCAGTGGCTCGGCGACGGCGACCCGACGACCAAGCGCGTCTTCGAGCGCATCCTGGAGCAGGAGGAGGAGCACGCCGACGACCTCCGCGGCTTCCTGGAGCGCCTCCCGAAGTCCTGACCCGGCGGCCCCGCTCTCCTCGGCGGCCGCCGCGGGCTCGCCGCCGTCGCCCGGCCCGGGGCGGTCAGTCCGGGGAGAGGTAGCGGCGGTTGACTCTGATCAGGGGATTCTGCCCGCGGGTGATGTAGTCCGTCGAGAGGGCCTCGGCGACGAAGAGGGTGTGGTCGCCCGCCTCGATGGTCTGGCGGGTCTCGCATTCCAGAGCGGAGACCCCGGTCTCGGGGATCAGCGCGTCCGAATGCCCGCCGCGGTGGTGCGGTTCGGCGGCCAGGAGGATGCGGGCGCTCGGGCGGCCCTCGGCGGCGAAGCGGCCCGCCAGGGCGCGCTGGGACGACGACAGGATCGTCGCGGCCCAGCGGGGGCGGCGGTTCAGGACCTCCGAGAGGTAGGACGAGGACGCCACGCTCGCCAGCACCATCGGCGGGTCCAGGGACACGGACATGAACGAGGACACCGTCGTGCCGAGGTCGTCGCGGCCGTCCCGCACGGTCAGGACGACGACGCCCGTGGCGAAGCCCGCGACCGCCTCGACGAAGTCGGCGCTCAGCGGATCTCCCAGGCGCCCGGGAGGGTGAGCGGGCCCGCGGCGGGCAGGCCCAGGCGGGCGGCGAGGCCGCCGAGGGAGCCCCAGCCGTCGAAGCGGGCCGACGCGGCGGTGCGGTCCTCGCTGGACTCCGGCGGGCGGAGCCGCTCCAGCGGCGAGGTGTGCGGGTAGACCCGGATCGGCGCGTCGGAGGCGAGGCCGGCCTTCTTGCGCGCCAGGTCGAGCGCGGTGTCGATGCCGCCCAGTTCGTCGACGAGGCCGTTGTCCTTGGCGTCGGCGCCGGTCCAGACGCGGCCCCGGGCCAGCTCGTGGACCCGTTCGCGGGGCAGGTCGCGGCCCTCGGCGACCTTCGCGGTGAAGTCGTCGTAGATCCGGTCGAGGGAGGCGTTGACGCGCTCCCACTCGGAGTCGCTGAAGTCCTTGGTGGCGCTGAGCATGCGGGCGTGGTCGCCGTCGGCGACGGCGCCGAGCCCGATGCCGACCCGGTCGAGCAGGCCGCTCACCACGGCCTTGCCGACGACGACGCCGATCGAGCCGGTGAGCGTGCCGGGCTGCGCGACGATGGTGTCCGCGGCCATCGACACGTAGTAGCCGCCGGACGCGGCGACGTTGCCCATGGAGACGATCACCGGCTTGCCGGCGCGGCGCGCGAGGACCACCTCGCGCCAGATCGCGTCGGACGCGACGGCGGAGCCGCCGGGGCTGTTCACCCGGAACACGATGGCCTTGACGCGGTCGTCCCGCACGGCGGCGCGGAACGCGGCGCCGATCGTGTCGGAGCCCATCGCGGGGCCGGAGCCCGGCAGCGGGCCGCCCCGGCCGCTGCGGCCGAGCCGGATGGGGCCGTGCCCGTTGATCAGCGCGACCATGTCCTGCCTGCCGGGCTGCGGGAGGCGGCTCGCGAGGCCGTGCGCGCGGTTGTAGCGGGAGACGAAGCGGAGCTGCGCGTCCTCGCCGAACTCCTCGCGGAGGGCCGCGTAGACCTCGTCGCGGTAGGCGAGGCGGTCGACGAGCTTCTCCGCCAGGGCCTCGTCGGCGAGGAACGGGCCGCGGTCGATCAGCTCGCGGACCTTCTCCTCGGGCAGGCCGCGGGCGGCGGCGACCCCGGCGGTGATCTGCTCGCCGAGCGAGGTGACGAGCCGCCGGGACGACTCCTCGTGCTCGGGCGTGTAGGTCTTCTCCATGAACGTGTTCGCCATGGTCTTGTACTCGTGGCGCTTGCCGAACCGCGGCTGGATGCCCGCCTTCTCCAGGGCGCCCGCGAAGAACGGCTCCTCCAGCGCGATGCCGGTCAGCCCGACCTCGCCCGTCGGCTGCAGGTAGATCTTGTCGAAGGCGGTGGCGAGGTAGTACGGCACGGTGCCGCGCCCGCCCTCGCCGTACGTCTCGGCCCACGCGACGGTGAGCTTGCCCGCCTCCCGCAGCGCCTGGACGGCCTCGCGCAGCTCCTGGACGAGCGCCAGCCCGATCCCGCCGGAGACCTTCACGACCAGGGCGCGCACCCGGCTGTCGGAGCGTGCGCGGCGCAGCCCGTCCAGGACGTCCCGCAGGTTCGTCCGGCGCATGGACAGGATCGCCGAGACCGGGTCGGCCGGCGGGGTCTCCACGATGCCCTCGGTGAGGTCGAGTTCGAGGATCAGCGGGGCCGTCCGCCGGTCGCGGGCCTGCTTGATCACGTTGACGACTGTGCCGGGATCCACCATGGCACCAGCCTATGCGTTCGCCCGCGGCCCTTCCCGCGCCCCGGGTCCGGCCGGATCCCGCCGGACGCGGGGGTCAGCGCGCGAACGCCTTGTTGGGGATCACGCTCGCGGACGCCTGCGCGACGGGGCGGCCGTCCGCGTCCGTGATCAGCGCGTTGGAGACCATGCGGGTGCCGCCCGGGTGCAGGCACGTCCCGGTGACCGTGTACGCGCGGCCGGCCCGGACGCTGCGCAGGTAGTCCACGTTCAGGTTGAGCGTGAGCATCGGCATGAAGCGGTCGCACGTGCTGCTGGCCGCCATGCAGACCGCGTTGTCGAGGATCATCGCGATGTAGCCGCCGTGGACGACGCCGCCGGGGTTGCAGAGCTTGTCCTCGGGGGTCCACGCGATCTCCACCCGGCCCGGCTCGGCGGACCGCACCGCCTGCCCGATGTAGTCGCCGATGTCGGAGAACTCCGGGACCCTCCCGTCCGCGATCGCCTGGATGAAGCCGGCGCCGGACAGCGTGTCCAACAGTTCGGCGGCCTCATGCAGAGCCTCCGCGCTCGCGTCGACGCCCAACTCGATCTCCCTGGTCACGGTGATCTTCGAATGGTATTCGGTGGCCGCGGGGGCGGCACTGTGCCGTTCATCACGGGCATCCGGCGCGGGCCCGTCCGGCGCTAACCTCGGACGCATGGGAGACGGCGACGGCTGGGCGGGCTGCGGGCAGGGCCACACGCACTGGGGGCGGTTCGGCGCGGCGGGCCTGCTGGCCTACCACCGCGACCCCGGCGGCCAGGTGTGGATCCTGCTGCAGCAGCGCGCGTGGTGGGGCATCGGCGGCGGGACGTGGGGCATGTTCGGCGGCGCGCTGCACAGCCACGAGGACGCCGTCACGGGCGCGCTCCGCGAGACCGCCGAGGAGTGCACGCTCGACACCGCGGTGGTGAACGTGCACGGCACCCGCGTCGAGGACCACGGCGGCTGGTCGTACACGTCCGTCCTCGGGTCGCTGCCCGAGCGCATCCCCGTCGGGCCCGCGTCGCGGGAGACGCGCCGGGCGGAGTGGGTGCGGCTCGAAGAGGTCCCCGGCCGCAAGCTGTTCGAGCCGTTCGCCCGGTCGTGGCCCCGCCTGCAGGACGCGATGAAGGGCCTCGTCCTCGTCGTGGACGCGGCGAACGTCGTGGGCGCCCGCGCCGACGGCTGGTGGAAGGACCGCGCGGCGGCGAACGCGCGGCTCCGCGACGACCTGAAGGCGCTGGGCGGCGGCGTGCGGGGCCTGCCCGCGGGCGCCGTCCCGTTCGACCACTGCTTCCCCGAGGTCGTCATGGTCGTGGAGGGCGCGGCGCGGCGGATCGCGGACGAGCCGTCCGACGGGGTGAGGGTCGTGGCGGCGCCCGGCAGCGGCGACGACCGGATCGTGGACCTCGTCCGGGAGGCGGGCCCCGACACCGCGCACCTGGTGGTCACCGCCGACCGGGAGCTGCGCGCCCGCTGCGAGGAGGCCGGCGCCGCCGTCACCGGCCCGCGCTGGCTCCTCGAACGCCTGTAGAAGAGGGCGCCTGCGGAAGAGGGGCGGCTAGACCTCGACGCGGTGGCCGGCGTC